>PFKE01000013.1 GCA_002784145.1 Flavobacteriaceae bacterium CG_4_10_14_3_um_filter_33_47
TTAAAAACTTCTCAACGTTATTTGCTGGGTTTCCTATTTCTTCCAATTTAAGTCTAACTTCAGTATTTGCTCTTCCAGACCAAACTTTAATTTTTAACCCTGTGTTTGTATTAAAATCTAATTTGGCGTCTAAATCATATTGATTATTGTCCCAAGGGAATTGTCCACTTTTTACAACTTGAGCTACTTTACATGATTTATTAACAACATTATCAAAATCTGGATTATCTATCCAAGAGAAACCTGCGCCGTCTGAGATAAAATCTGCACTTGGATCTGTTAAGAAGGTCATGTTTAAGTCTGCTGCATTATATGATTCTGTTGTTTCAGCTTCACAAGCACCACCACCAGTGTTGCCATCGAAGAATAGTTTTAGGTCGTCGAAATAATAAGTGTCTGTGTTATTGGCATTTAAATCAAAGAAAATAACAATTTTATTAAACTTATCGCTATCTGCTGCTGAAAAAGGGAAAGTTAGTTCTTCCCAACCGCTCGTTACAGAAGTGGTTAAAAACTTCTCAACGTTATTTGCTGGGTTTCCTATTTCTTCCAATTTAAGTCTAACTTCAGTATTTGCTCTTCCAGACCAAACTTTAATTTTTAACCCTGTGTTTGTATTAAAATCTAATTTGGCGTCTAAATCATATTGATTATTGTCCCAAGGGAATTGTCCACTTTTTACAACTTGAGCTACTTTACATGATTTATTAACAACATTATCAAAATCTGGATTATCTATCCAAGAGAAACCTGCGCCGTCTGAGATAAAATCTGCACTTGGATCTGTTAAGAAGGTCATGTTTAAGTCTGCTGCATTATATGATTCTGTTGTTTCAGCTTCACAAGCACCACCACCAGTGTTGCCATCGAAGAATAGTTTTAGGTCGTCGAAATAATAAGTGTCTGTGTTATTGGCATTTAAATCAAAGAAAATAACAATTTTATTAAACTTATCGCTATCTGCTGCTGAAAAAGGGAAAGTTAGTTCTTCCCAACCGCTCGTTACAGAAGTGGTTAAAAACTTCTCAACGTTATTTGCTGGGTTTCCTATTTCTTCCAATTTAAGTCTAACTTCAGTATTTGCTCTTCCAGACCAAACTTTAATTTTTAATCCTGTATTGGCGTTAAAATCTAACTTTCCATCTAAATCATATTGATTATTATCCCAAGGAAATTGTCCACTTTTTACAACTTGGGCCACTTTACATGACTTGTTAACATCGTTTTCAAAATCTGGATTATTTACCCAAGAAAATCCTGCGCCATCTGAGATAAAATCGGCACTTGGATCTGTTAAGAAGGTCATGTTTAAGTCTGCTGCGCTATAAGATTCAGACGTTTCTGCTTCGCAAGGTAAAGCGGGTGTTTCAATTTGTATAATATCATCTATATAAAAAGTTCCAGCGGTTGTTCCGGGACCATCAACAAAAATAGTTAATCTTGAATACGATGCCGAAGCGCTAAAATTAAACACCAAGGTTTCCCAACCTGTTCCACCATGACTTGCAGATGCTTCGGTTGCAGCAGCGGTTCCTTCTTCAAGTTTTACTAGAACACTTACTGGTGTATTGGACCAGAAATTTATGGAGATGCTTTTTTCTGTTGTTAGATTGATGTCTTCACCTAGGTCAAAATAAAATCCTTCAAATGGAACTCCTATATTAGTAATCTCTCCTACATTAGAAGCAAGGGTATTTGTTCCTGATGGATCTGGATTGGCCACAATTCCAAAAGACGTGCCTCCAAACGTAACGGCATCATAACTGGTATTTTGCCCATCGAAAGAAATTGGTAGCGTTGCAATTTCGGGAATTGAAATGGTAATAATATCTTCAAAAGTATCCGAAGCTCCAGCAACATTGGATGCTTTTAACACAACTGTATAGGTTCCGTTAGGATACGTTTTAACTGGATTAATTAAGGTGGAATTGGTTTCATCACCAAAATCCCAAATGTAATTGGTTGCCTGTGTAGAAATATTGATAAAAGTTACTGTACCAGTATCTTGATTGATAGTATGGGTAAAGCCAGCTTCTATTATTGGGAAATTATTGTTGTCATTATCTTCACATCCCGTTAAAGATAATACCAAGACCAATATAAAAAGGTTCTTAGCTATTTTAAAAAAATTTTTCATGGTCTTTTAGTTAATTTAATACGTTATTATTGTTTTTATATACTCTCACATAGTCTATCAGCAAGGTTTGCGGAAACACTGTTTCGGCATTTGGAGATCCTACAAAATTTCCTCCTACTGCCAAATTTATTAGTATGAAAAAAGGTTTATTGAAAACCCATTCGCCAGTAACATCGGCTGGGGTTATTTGATTGTATAATACGTCGTCTACGTAGAAATTTATATAGTCTGGGGCCCATTCAATACCAAATATGTGAAAATCAGTATCAAAACGATTATTTACTAATGCATAACTTTTAGTTATGGAATTTCCTGCTGAATATCCTGGGCCGTGTACCGTACCATTGTTAACGGTTGGTTGCTGTCCTCGATATTCCATAATATCTATTTCGCCTGTTTGTGGCCAACCAACCTCATCAATATCAGAACCTAATAACCAAAAAGCTGGCCAGATTCCTTGTCCAAAAGGGAGTCTCATTCGGGCTTCAAAACGGCCATAAGCTTGTTCAAACTTGCCTTTTGTTATAAGTCTGGCAGAGGTGTATGATGAGCCATTAAAGGATTCGTTTCTGGCAGAAATAAGTAGCACACCGTTTTCTATGTTTACATTTTCTGTTCGATTTGTGTAGTATTGTAACTCATTATTCCCCCAACCATTTTCGCCAGTTCCAATATCAAAACTCCAAAGGTCTGGATTAGGAGCGCCATCTTTATCAAATTCGTCTGCCATTACTAATTCTGTGAAATTCGTAACTTTTTGAGTCTCATCTGTTGAGCAACTTGTAATGAGAAAAACCGATACTAAGAGAAAAGCTTTCAATAGTTTCGTTTTTGTTGTTAATTTATATTTCATGATTTCATTTGTTTTTTGATTTTTTAATTTTACGATGGCCTGTTATTTTACTTATAGAAATAGATATTATCCAAATAAAAACTTCTTAATGACGAACCATTAACGTTTTCGTAAATAATAAGCCCTATATTATTCTTGTTTGCCAAGGTAATGGGGATTTCTAATGTACTCCATGTATTAGCAACAAAATCAGATCCTTTAAAAAAGACCTGTTGAAATGTGTCGTCGCCACCACCATCTGCTTTATCAGCACCAAAGTCTCGTATAGTAATTAAAAAGTCTAGATTTGAAGGTACACTATCGGGAATATACATGTTTAAGTGTAAATTAGGCATTTCTGTTGCATTTACGGTTGGGTTAGAAAATTGATTGCCCACAAAATTAAAATTGGTGTATCCTAATATGTTATTGCCTTCAACAACAAAATCAGCGGACTGGGTTGTTTGAAAAGGTTCCCAAAATCCATTAAAAAAGTCTACTGGAACACTGGTGTACGTATCGCTAAAAATAGAAATTACGTTGCTAGGATCGCGCGTTGGAATTGGGGCATTGGTAAAAGCCCCTAATGATTCTATGTTTAAAGATCCTAAAGCTTGAACACCATTTAAAATGGCCGTTATTTTTGAAGTGCCTGAACCAACAATACTAACTATACCAGCTTCGCTAACTTCAGCTACACTTACATTAGATGAACTAAATGTAAAATAAGACGGTGCTACATTAATTGTTTGGTTTATTCCCGACTCTAAATTAAAGGTTTGGGTAAGCCCTGTTAGTGTTGTTGTTACACCTGTAAAGCTAGACACATTAACCTCTTCACCCTCTAAAATAGATGGTTTTGGTTGCGCAATAGTTCCCAATTTTTCAAATTTTAACTCATCAATCCAAAAAGAATAACCTTCGCCATTTTCAGCACCTTCAGCATACCAAAACATGCCCGTTTCTTCAATGAGTTTTGAAGCGTCTGGTAAGGGAATAATATATTTTCTCCAATTTGTTGTTAACTGTAAATTTGTAGAAACCAGATATTTGTTTTCACCAAAATCTTGACCAAACCCAATTTCATTAATATTTCCAGCTCTTGTTCCTTTTGCCCAAAAGGTTAAAGCGTCGTATGCAGATAAGTCTCGTGCAGTAGATGTTCTGAAAATAGCTCCCGCAAAAGCGCCAAGGGGGTCGCCAACATTTGGCACATCAAAACGCATAGAAGCACTCCCTTTATATTTTGTTTCGATATCTACGGTAAAGGCTTCAAAAAAAGACCCTTGAAAAGGGAGATAATTTAAACCTCCGCTAAAACCATCAATAAAAACCTCTGCTGTAGTTGGCAGTGTTGCAAACTTAATGTCGTCTGAAACATCTCTTTCGCAACTCAAAACCATTAAGGAAAGCAGCCCTGAAAACAGAACTATTTTTGAATAAATAAATTGTATACGTTTCATTTTTAGGTGTGTTTTATTTTCCAATGTTAATATGTATATATGTTCTTATTTCCCATTCGTTTCCGTCATCAAACCCAACTGGACTAATGGTTGGCTGTGTAGCAAATTCGCTAGGTGTTTGATTGGGGCTAAATCTATTTGAATATTGGTCAAGAGATCGCCAAGTACCCCGTATCCCTATTTTTGTGTCAGGCAAGATAAACCAGTTTGGTTTTCCAACAGAGGTAGATATATCCAACATTAATTGAACAGGAAAGGTTAGGTTAAAATCTCTGTGGTAATCAAAAGGTCCCCAATCGTTAAGTTTAAAAGAGTGTACTAATTTAATTTTATTGTAAAGAACCCTAATATCACCGCCAACCCGTGTAATCAATCTATCGTCGCTACCGTTAGCCTGGGCATTTCCTGCATAAAAATTAGCAATAAGACCTAAGTCTGGGCTTACTTTTGATACAATACGCGTGTGTGCTTCCCATAAATCTTCTGCAGGCGCAGAATTAGGAAAAGCAAACAGTGTACGATTGGACAAGAATCCAATAGCAGCATCTTGTGCGGTTGGATGATGCCTATAAACAAATCCTAAATCAAAGGCAAATTTTGCGTCTTCAGCTCTATCGTTATCCCATTCGTACATCCAAGTTCCTGGTGTTGGATCAAATGTGAATAAGATTTCTCCTGCGGTAGTTTCACGGTTGGATCGAACAGCAAATGGATCATCAAAAACATTTCTTAATCTGCCTGGAGATTGAACATCGTTCGGCATAGCGTCAACGATTGGTTTTTGCCATAAGAAATTGGGGGCGATTTGAAATTTACCAGCTATTAAATTAAACCCTGTTAAAAAATTTGTTTGATTTCCACTGCCGCTGTCTTTTAGTCGCCACCCCGTAAATGTTTTTGTGTAATCGGCACCTCCATTGGCTACTAAACCCATCGCAGCACCTTGAGCATACCAATTAAATTTACCTTTCATATAGGTAATTTTGGCTTTTGCTCCCCAATTATCATTTTTATTGATTTTATCGGTAAAAACGATATAATTTCCAGGGTCACCTTCGGCTATTTGAAATTCTCTTCCATTTAATGGCTCTCCACCCCAGATACCTCCAACTTGGATGCCTAAAGAGCCAAATTCTCTTTCTATATGTAACGTTGCTCTACGAGTTTTAGGCAGTGGTATGGCAATAGAAGAAACTGCTTCTCCAATATTGTCTATATCTTCATGATAAACACCAGTAATGTTGTAATGCCCTATTGAGGTGCTGTATTTTAACAATATTGCTGGGTTTGCGCCCCACCATAATTGAGGCCCAAAAGCAGCTTTTAAGCCGTTTAAAGCACCTTTGCCGTCTACTTCTACACCCAATATTTCCCCTTGATATATGTCTAGATTGGGGCCGTAGTTTGCTTCGGGGTATAAGCCAAAGAAATCGCCTTCGTAACCCCAATGGTAATGACCTGTTCTATAAAACCCCCTTAAATCAAATTCCTTTTCATTCCATTCAAAAGAGGCGTTATAAACTTGTATTCTGTTGGGGTCTGAAATGTCTACATTTCCATTGTCTGTATTAACTGAAAAAGGTCTTGCTCTGTTTTCATAAAAAATTTCATCAATAGGGTTTTCTGCAACATTTCCTATAATATTGAAGTTTACATTAGCTTTCATGTTAGCAGATGGATTGCCTTCTACACCAATGAAATAGGATTGCATATGATCAAACCCAAGCTGGTTTGGATATATTTGTGCGTCTGGCGTTGCATTATCAGGTGTTGTAATTAAACTTCCGCCGGTATTGAAAGTGGTAAATTCTGCTCTTAAATTACTTAACCTTATTTTATCTGAGCCTTCTCCTTTTAAAGCTGCCTTATCTCCTCTGGCCTTTAAAACAGCATCCATAATTTGAATGCTTTCAAAATAATTTTTTACAAAATCGCCATTAACGCCTTCTCCATAAGGATTTAATTGATGTGCTTCTTTTAGGGCGTAATATGCTGCGCGTGGATATAATTCATATAAACCTCTATCATTAGTTGGTCCTTTTGCGCAGATACCAAACCATTCTTCGTTCATGTTGTTTTGGCCTGGTTTATAGTCTCTATCGTAACCTCCATTGCTCCAAGAAGCATTATTATCGTGTATATCGGCATTTTTACGATTGTCAAAACCGAACTTCCACCAACCATCGCTAAACTGAAAAGTAAAGCCCCCAATGGAGTTCTCTTCTTTTCCTAAACCCGCAGCATTTTCATAAATCTCTTTCCAGTTATTTACCATATAATAAGCTTGAGACTTTTGATCTTCCTTGTTTTCAATGGCATTGAATGCATCTGCTCCAAACTCAGTAAACATTAATGGCATGTTTAGTTTTTCTTTAACGACCTTAAACATATCGGTAAAAGAGGCACCACGATACGAGTTTACACCATATATATCAACATCTTTACATTCATCTGCTATTATATCTATAAACAATACATCGCCATTACAAATTGCTACCGGATGAGATGCATCTAAACCTTTCATGATTTTAGCTGCCTCATTCATTAGCTTATACATGGGTCTTCCCCGTTTTTCTCCTACAAATTTCTTTTCTTCTTCGCTATCAGGGAAATCTTCAGTTTCAGCTCCAGCCCAGAAAAGACCATAGTTGTTTTCATTACCAAGTAGGTACAACAATAAACCAGGTGTGTTTTTATATTCTTTAACTAGCTTTTCAACTTCAAAAAGGAGATACTCTTGTGTTTTTGGGTCATCATAATGGGTAACGGGCGTCCACACTCCATTTAAAGTTAACCCATAACGTCCAAAGGAATGATTAAGCATGGTGTAAATACCATAATTTTCGTAGATATATTTAATCCATCTTGCAGGAACGCCAGTGTACATACGAACGGCGTTAACATTCATGTTTTTTAACAGAGACATTTCTGTATCTAGACCTGCTTTAATAATATCGTCTGGATTTTTCCAGAAATCTGCATTTACGGTATTGGTGCCTATAGGAATATAATCCCAGTTCATTCCATTAATTATGAAATCTTTACCATTAACGACTAATTTCTTGCCCTCATTATTGCTAACAACCTGAACGTTGTTAGACTGAGCGAAAGCACTTAGCGTAAATAAGAAAAGTAGTAATCTTATAAAATTGTTTTTCATGGTTTTAATTAATTTAAGTTTGTCAATAAATGCAGAACTGTTTTATGCCTTATTTTTGAATTTAAGAATTTTAAATATACTTCGTTTAATTATTAATTTAATAAAAAATGCCTCAACAAAAAACATACATCATAAAAATAAACTTCATTATTAATGCAAATCTCAATAAATAGCTGTTTTTATTATGATTTTGATAGATTTTAATAGGTTTAAGATGGCTTAAAAAAACCTAAACTGTTGTAGGTTTGTATAGGTGTTTTGGGGTTTTGTTGTATGTCAAAGTTTCTAAAACAAACTTTGTTAATAATAAAATGTTTAAAAATGTTGTGTTTTATTTGATCAAAATTATGATTTACTTTTTTATGGTGGTTAATGCCCTGGACATCCATAATGATAGAAATAGCTCATTAAAATTTAACAAAAAAACCGAAGCAAATGCCATAAACTTAACAATTACTTCGGTTTTTTATAAATGCTCTTTGTATTATTCGGGTATTAATCTAAACCACCAATCAAACTGTCCATTACCATCAGCAGTTTTTACGACCATCTCGTTAGCCGAACGACTATATATTTGATATTTATGATCGCCTCCAACATAATAACCCATAAAGCCTAGCCCTGTTAAACTAATCGTTTCTTGACCGCCTGGAGCAGATAAAGACCAGTTTTCTGTACTTGATGCATAAGGATATTGTTCTATATCATCGCCATTTGGAACGCCTCCTGGTCCAGCCAATTCTTCTATTAACACTTTACGACCAAAAACAAGTCCGTCTGCTCCCGTATTGTGAGTAAAAGTACCGTCAATATTAAAAGTGTATCGATCATCATACATTCCTGTTGCTGCTTTGTCGTTTGGTGCAGCTCCAAAAAATTGAAATGGATCTCCTCCAATTGGCCCTAAGCCAAAATGATTTTGTACCTCTGCAGCAATCTTCCATGTTCGCGAAGCGTCAGAAGTTAACATCGTTATTAAATCTGCAGGAGGCTCGTACAAAGACAATACTTCTACTTCAATTGTTTTGCTAGATGATATGCCTCCAGAACCAAATGCCACAACCGTAATTGGATAGGTATTAAGGCCTAAAAGTGTAAAATCATGTGAGACTGAACCTGCGACGGCTAATTTTGTTTGATTTTGAATAACAAAATGGTAGGAGATTGCATTGTTGGCTGTAGCAGTAAAATTTACCGAGCCACTTCCATCTCCATTTGGGTTTGTAGCATCTGAGCCGATAATATCTACCTGAATTTCAATGTTACTTGGCGCTATTAAGTCTCCAACACTAATATCGTCGTCTTGACAAGCAACTACTAAAAGTGCTATAAAAACACCGAGTATATATTTTAAGTTTTTCATTTTTATGTGATTTTAATTTGTTAACGTGAAATCGTCGTAATAGTAAACTAAACCATCACCAGAATTTCCAAAATCGAAGAAAATAACTACTCTAACATAATCGGCTACAGGAGCTGTGCTAAAGTCGTATATTAATTCTTCCCAGGCATTTGAAATTGTTGTATTCATGTCAACTTCGTGTGTAATGCTTGCATCTGCATTTTCAATTTTAACTTTAACAATGGCACCAATTTTAGGCGACCAAGTTTTTACACTTATATTACGATAAGTAACTAAATCTAAAGCTGTGTCTAGATTTCTAGTTACTCCAGCCCAAACTTCAGCACCTGAAGGTTTGGTTAATTGAACAACATGTGTAGTAATAGCTCCAGTACCAGAAGGTAAATCATCTAAAGTGATAACTTCAGCGGCAGCATTTCCAAAGGGTATTACTGGCGGAACGCCTTCAAAGTCTTCAAACACCAACGGTGGTGTTCCGTTATTAATTAACTGAATATCATCATAATAATAGACTGAATCATCTCCTACAACACCAAAATCAAAGAAAACAACAACTTTTACATAGTCGGCTGAAGGTGCAGCACTAAAATCATAAACTAACGTTTCCCATGTGTTTGAAGTTGTTGTATTGATATCGACTTCATGTGTAATGCTTGCATCTGCATTTTCAATTTTTACTTTAACGATGGCACCAATTTTTGGGGACCAAGTTTTTACACTTATATTACTAAACGTAGCCAAGTCTAGAGGTGTGTCTAGTGGCAAAGTAACACCCGCCCAGACTTCGGCTCCTGCTGGTTTGGTTAATTGTGCCACATTATCAGTGATAACACCTAAACCAGAAGGTAAATCATCTAAAGTGACGACCTGTGCGGCTGCGTTTCCAAAAGGCAATAAGGCAGGTGAGCTTTCAAAATCTTCGACCATTAATTTGGCAAATGTACCCGATGAAAGGAAATCTTGCTTAATGTTATCGATATAAAAAGTCCAATCGCTACTGCCATCTCCTACGGTTCCAAAATCAAAAAACAGAACAATTTTTTGATATGTGTTTGCCATGTCAATGTCGCTTACGTCAAAAGAAACTTCTTCCCATGCACTATTTCCAACGGTTGTGGCTTCTTTTTCCAAGAAAATATTACCATCGGTAAGGTTCTCGAGTTTTAATAAAACTTTACCTCCTGGCCTTGGTGACCAAACATCCATTTTTATAACTTTTTTAATTGAAAAATCAATAGGTGCTGATAAAGTAATGACATTACCTGCCCAGACTTCAGGAGCATTTTTAATAATTTGCCCAACTTTAGCTGAACTATTTCCATTAGTGTCTGGATTGTCTATAACCGCATTAGAGGCACCACCAAATCCTTGAAAAACATTAGCGTCAAAAATTTCAAAATCTATTGGTAATTCTACTGGTGACGATACGGTTACGGTTTGGGTTAACTCGGATGTTTCTAAACCGCCGCTTAAAGCCACCACTTTAACCGTAAAATCTCCTACACTTGGATATTCAAAACTTACGGTACCATCTAAAGATAAAGGCGTTCCTACTTCGTCTACATTAGAAGTGTCGAAGAAAACCAGAAACGATGTTGCAAAATCTGCTGTTGCCGATATGTTGACAACAAAAGGGTTGGAAGGGTCTATTTGAGCGGTTATCTCTAAGTTTTCTGGCGCCCTAAACGATACGACCAAGTTTTGCGAAACAACTGTGCTTAAGCCTGTAATCCCAATAGCCTCAACGGTTACGCTATAAGTCCCTTCGGCGTAAACGTGCTCAACACTTTCGCCTTGAGCAAGCGAGACGGGTTCTGTAGTATCATCACCAAAAGTAATGTTATATGAAACGGCTCCGTTTGCATTGGGAACAATGGTTACTAACCCTGTATTATCTTGAGTAATCTGAAATAACGCAGATACTTCTGTAGGCGCTACGATGGTTTTTAAATGATTTAAATTATCATCATCGTCTGTGCAGTTAAAAAGCACAAAGAATGCTAAACTGAAACTTAATAAATATTTTAATGTTTTCATAGTTTTATTTTTTTAATATCCTGGATTTTGTGCCCATCTATTTCCTGACAATTGAATTTCAATGAGTGGAATAGGAAATACTTCATGTTTTCCACTAACAAATCCATCGATTTCTTGTGCTGCTCTGCCGGTCCTCACCAAATCAAAGAAGCGGTGACCTTCTCCAACAAGTTCAACCCTGCGCTCATGATAAATGGCGTTGGTTAAATTTGAGCCTGTAAAACTAACACTTGGCAAAGTAGCTCTGCTCCTTACTCTATTAAGGTAGGTAAGGGCTCTTGTATCGCTAATAGCCCCTCTATTTAAAGCTTCTGAAGCCATTAATAAGACATCAGCAAAGCGAATGGCTCTGTAATTATTAGGGTTTGTTAAGTTGGCATCTCCCGTATTTAAGTCTCCTTTACGAGCAATGTACTTTCTGTTAAAATATCCTGTATGCTCAAAGCCGACCCCAAATGTTGCGGAGTTAGCTGAAGCCCAAGCTTCAATATCTAAGATAGCAACATCTTTTCTAACATCGCCGTCTTCAAACTCATCAACAACTTCTTGTGTAGGAACATTAAAACTGAATCCTGAATCGAAAATAGGGCCAGTATAATTGCGGATGCCGTTAAAACCAACGGCTACATTACCTTCGCTACATTGTAAACAACCAAATCCGGCACCTTCAAGATCTGAATATTGAACTTCGAAAACAGATTCAATGTTATTTTCATTGTCGTTTTCAAACATGGTGCTATAATCTGTTAATAAATCATAAGGGCCATTATTAATAACATCTTCAAGAACGCTAGCTGCTTCAGAAAATTTGTCTTGGAATAAATACACTTTTCCAAGTAAAGCTTGAGCGGCTCCTTTGGTAACGCGCCCTTTTTCTGATTGAACATACGGTAAGTTTTCTGCTGCAAAAAGCAGGTCTTCTTCCATTTGGGCATAAATTTCGGCTTTAGGGGTTCTGTCTATGGAAAACTGGTCTCCAAACTGAATGCGCTTGTCAACAGCAAAAGGTACATCGCCAAACCATTTTACCAGCTCAAAATAGTAATATGCTCGCAAAAATTTAGCTTGACCTATAACATTGTTTTTATTGGAAAAATCGGTCTTGTCTTGAAATTCCAAGATAAAATTAGCTCTATTAACAGCACCATACATCCAGCTCCAAAGATCTCTTAGGTTTGCATTATTGGGTGTATGAATCATATCGTCAATTTCTTGAAACCCTATAACATCTGTAGCACTTTCGCCACCAGATAAAGTGTTGTCTGAAGCAATCTCTCCAAGCATAACATTTAAGTAGGTAGATTGTAATCCGTCGTAAGCTGCGATTAAGGCTTTTTGATAGTCTTGTTCTGAGTTGAAGAAATCTTCTGAATTTTGATCTTGCGAATCAACATTTACAAAATCATCACTACATGAAACAAAAAGCAATAAAGCGATGGCTATATTTTTAAGTTTTAAATTTTTCATAATCCTTATTAAAATTTTAAATTAGCTCCTAAAAGAAAGGTTTGTGGGTTTGGATAAAAACCTTGGTCAATACCACCACCAATAGGGGCTCCAGAAGATGCCGTTG
This sequence comes from Flavobacteriaceae bacterium CG_4_10_14_3_um_filter_33_47, assembly GCA_002784145.1. GTDB lineage: Bacteria > Bacteroidota > Bacteroidia > Flavobacteriales > Flavobacteriaceae > Yeosuana. The sequence continues at coordinate 12,566 of PFKE01000013.1, forward strand.
GATCGTAACCTCTATATTTAGTTAGTGTTAATATGTTACTTGCTGATGCATACAATCTCAATTTACTGATTTTTGAATTTTTAAAAGCATCTTTAGAAAAGGTATAACCTAGTTGAACGTTTTGTAGTCTTACAAACGATCCGTCTTCAACATAAAAATCGCTAAACAAGTTATTTGAATTAGCACCAGTTGTAACTCTAGGAGAGCTATTACTAGTTCCTTGGCCGGTCCAACGATCTAAAAAGTAAATACTTTTATTCGTTAAATCTTGATTACGTTCGTAATTTCTAACAATTTCATTACCTACAGAGGCAAAGGCATAGGCAGAAAAGTCGAAGTTTTTATAATCTAAAGATAGATTTATTCCCATGGTAGCCTCTGGTATTGGACTTCCAATTTGAACTTTATCTTCTTCATCAATAATACCATCATTGTTAACATCTTCAAAAATTAAATCTCCAGCTTGAACTCTATCGTTAATGGTTGCACTAGCATCTACCTGTGCTTGGTTTTGATATATTCCGTTGGTTTTAAAACCTCTAAAATAACCTATTGGAAATCCAGCTTCCATACGAGATGGTGGGTCTTGTCCTACCCCAAAAGAGCCTCCGGGAAGGAATCCGCCATCGGAACTAACAGATAAGACTTCATTATCAATGGCTGTTAGGTTATATTTTACGCTAAATTTTAAATTATCATTAATGGCTCCTGAATAACCAATAGCAAATTCAAACCCTTCGTTTTCAACAACTCCGGCATTAACCACTGGCGGTCCAGAACCTGGAGCTCCAATTCCTAAAATTGCTGAAACCTGAGGAATAACTAGTAAATCTTCTGTTCTTTTCTTAAAATAATCGACTGTTACGTCTATTTTGTTTTTTAAAAATCGCATGTCTAAACCAATGTCTAGGGTTTTTTGTTTTTCCCATCGAATTTCTGGATTTGCTACTGCACCTGCAGCAGAACCAAAGGATAATTGATCATTAAAAATGTAAGTGCCCTCTCCATTAAGGAGTGATACAAATCTGAAGTCTGGAATTCTGTCATTTCCTAACACCCCATAAGAGGCTCTTAATTTAAGAAAATCAATCATTGCGCTATTCTCTAAAAAACTTTCATCTGAAGCTACCCAACCTATGGATCCTGATGGGAAATAGCCAAATTTATTAGCTGGGCCAAACTTTGTAGAACCGTCTCTACGAATTACTCCAGAAATTAAATATTTTCCTTTATAATCATATTGTGCTCTAGCGAAATAAGATAACAATCTAGAGTCAAAGGTTGGATTTCTTCCTAATGCCCTGTTAATGTTTTCAACATCATTAGCTTCTGCTATCGAAGCGTTTATTAATTTGTTGTCTTTAATATCAAATCCTTTGGCACCAGTAAACTCGCCCGTTGTTTTAAAAACGGAGGTTCCAAGTAATACATTTATATTATGAATGTCGTTGATTTTATTCTCATATTTAATAAATGCATCAAAGGTATAATCTCTAAAATAATCTAAGCCTTCAAAAACTTCACTTCTGTCTTTGTTAAAAACCTTCCCGCTTCCATAATTTACAATAGGGCTGAACACTTTACTTCTTACTTCAGAATAGTTAAACTGAATGTTTGCTTGTGCGGTAAAATGATCTAAGAAATTATAGGACAGACCTGCGTTTCCACTTAGTCTCATGACTTTAGATCTGTTAAAAGTATCGTCTGTTTGTGCTAACGGATTTATAACTTCGTTGCCCAATCCTTCGGCGATGGTGTACTGACCGTTTTCGTCTCTGACAGGAAAAGTTGGAGCCATGTTTAGAGCATTAAATAATACCGAGCCTAGGGCATTTTCACTCAAATTCCTCTTTTGGGTACGCATTAAAGTAAGTCCAGAAGTAAGCTTGAAATGATCTAAGAAATCTAAATTATAGCTTAGATTGTTAGTGAAACGATTAAAGTTTGACTTGCTTCCGCCAACAATACCGTCTTGTGTTAAAAAAGAAGCGCTATATGAATAGGATGATTTTTTTCCTCCGCCTTTAAATGCAATATTATGATTAAAAACCGGCGCATTTTGAAAAACTTTGTCTTGCCAATCAGTTCCTTTTCCTAAAATTGATAAATCTGTAAAAGGTGGCGTGCTCCCTCCAGCGGCAAAAGCCTCATTAACCAATATAGCATATTCTGTAGCGTTAAGTACGGGGATTTCTCGGGTTGTTTGTTGAAACCCACCATAGGTATTGTATTCTATGGTTAATGGCATTTCTTTACGACCGGTTTTTGTAGTGATTAATACTACGCCATTTGCTGCTCTTACACCATAAATACCTGCGGTTGCATCTTTAAGGATGTTTATGTTTTCGATATCGCTTGGGTTTAAAACACTTAAATCTTCAATAACATTGCCGTCTACTAAAATTAACGGTCTACTATCTCCATTTGTAGAAACGCCTCTTATACTAATTGTGGTAGCGCCCCCAGGAGAGCCAGATTGTGTTGTAATATTTACCCCAGCTACCTGGCCTTGTAAGGCTTGTTCAATACGCGTTGGCTTTAAAGCCTCAATGGTTTTGCTAGAAACAATACTTACAGCACCGGTAACTTCTTTTTTAGTTTGAGAACCATAACCAATAACGACAACTTCGTCGAGTTTGGCAATGTCTTCTTGCATGGTCACGGTTAAATAATCGGCATTGGTAACAACCAGTTCTTTGGTAATGTAACCAATAAAGCTAAAGGTAAGTGTAGACCCTACCTGCAGGTTGGTAACCGTAAAATTTCCATCAAAATCTGAAACAGATCCTTTGGTTGTGTTTTTTACTAAAATATTCACTCCAGGAATAGGTATTCCACTTTCGTCCTGAATGATTCCGCTAATGTCAATATTTTGAGCACTTGTATATGCAACAAAAAATAAAGCTAGAATTTTAAAGAGAGTATGTCTCATATTTAAATTATTAAATAGTTAAGGTTTTGTTAACTATAAATGTAATTATCAATATTTAAGGAATTAAAAATTTTACCTCAACAAAAAACATACATCGTAAAAGTTGCACGGCTTTATTAAGGAAATGTTAATAAAACCATGCTATTCTACTAGAATAAAAAAGCTTGTTTATATTATAAAAACCCCATATGTTGTGGTAATGTATGGGTATAAAATGAAGTTGTTGTATGAATTATATTTCTAAGATATAATCTGTTAAACTAGATTCGTGGGGCAGGTCCATTTTTTTACGCAAACGATAGCGTTTAACTTCTACGCTTCTTGTGGAGATGTTCAATAATGGGGCAATTTCTTTAGAGGATAAATTGAGTCTGAGATAGGCACATAGCCTTAAATCATTGGGGGTAAGTACAGGATGATCATTCTTTATTTTCTTTAAAAAATCTTTGTCTACATTATTGAAAGCTTCTTCAAATAAATTCCAATCATCGGTATTATTGAGGTTTTTGTCTATAATTTTTACAACGCGTTTAATGTTTTTAACATCGATTGTGTTTTTTAATTCCGTTTTTAAATTATTTAAAAATTCATTCTTTTTAATTAAATTCATGGTTGAGATTCCCAATTCTCTATTTTTATTCTCAATGTCTTGTTGCAACTTCTCATTATTAAACTGCATGAGCTGCTTTTGATTTTCCAGTTCCTTTAATTCTAACTCATTTTGTGTTTTATATAATAGTTTTTCTCGCTGCTTTTTGTAATATCTTTTATAAAGGTTGTGAATAAGATATGAAAAAAACCATAAAATAAGAATATAAACTATAATCATGGTATTGGATAGCAACCAAGGTCTTTTAATTTCAAAGGTATAAGACGCTACATTTTTAGATATGGTATTTCCAACTTTTGCCCTAACCTTAAAAACATAATTTCCAAACGGTAAATATTTAAATGTTACGGAGGGGTTTTTAGACCATTGCCCCCAATGAGTATCCATGCCTACTAATTGATATTGGTATTCTGTGTCTAAATATTTGTCGAACTGAGGAATGTTAAATGCGAACTCGACATTATTGTCTTTGTTTTCAAAGACCGTGTTGCCTGAAAGATTAACGGCTTTAAAACTTAAATCTAAATCGCTAACTGAAACCGAATTAATTGTAACTTCAAAAGACTTTTCTTGAATCATCTCTAAGTTTAAAACCAGATAACCCGAATCTGTTCCAATCAAAAAGCTTTCGTCCTTTAAATGCGATATGTTTTCATAGCCTGTTAGTCCTCTGGGCAAAAATTCTGAAAGCGATATGTTATTGATTTTTGGTGTATTGCTAAGTTTTCCTGGAGAAAGAAAGTATAATGCCTTACTTGAAAATCCAAAGAGTTTATCCGTTTGCTTGTCATACACAAGTTTTCCAGAAGTATACTTGTCTTTAGGAATTAAGTTGCTTAGTAAAGTATCCTTTAAAAACGTTTGGGTTTTACCATCGTATTTAAATACGCCTTCTTTGTATGCATAATATTGATGATTATGATAACTAAAAACACTCGATGTTAACCCTTTATCCACAGAGGTTTCCATCACTACTTCTTCAGCTTTTGTTAAATCATCATTCACTTTAATCTTAAAAACACCTTTGTACTCATGACTCATTAAAATGGTGTTTGGATTAACTATCTCAAAAAATTTACTGGAAATATCAAACCCTTCAATTTTATTTCTTAAAACCCATTGGTCTTCTTGTTTTTTTAGGACGTAAAGGCCATCATAATTGCCTTGTAACAAAAGATTTTGATTGTTTTTAAAAGGAATAAAATTCCATGAGCCTTGAATGTCAGAAATAAGGTTAACCTTATTATTATCTACTGTAAATGTGCCGGAATTATGCCCACAGAACAAGGTGTTATTGTGGATAACCAAACTCCAAACCTGACCTTGTGTGCCTTCTATAAACTTAAAATGTTCTTTAGATTGAAATGATTTGTAAAACAACCCTTGATTAGTGCCTATATAAAGGTTGTTATTAAAAATACAAGATGCATATACCGTGCCTAGTTTAGCCTGCTCCTCATTATAAATACTAAATGGAGAATTTACATTTATATAATTTATACCGTTATTAAGGCCAAGCCAAATATTATTATCAATATCCTCAAAGATTGATTGAACCGTGTTATTACTCAAACCATTTCGGTTATTAATTTGATAGTCAAGCTCACCGTTTGGTAAAATGTGCAGAATTCCATCTGAGATAGTTCCAAGAATAAAACTTTGGTCTCTTAGCTGAATGCTTCTGTAAACACTCACCTTGGAAATGACTTCACTGGCTGGAATATCCCAATTTAATAGTGTTTCATTATCATAAACAAAAAAACCGTTATTTTCAGTTTGGAATAATAACTTTTTATTCAAGCTAAATATATTAACTAACAAGTTATCTTTTATAACTTGATCATTGGTTATTAGTATGGGCTTACCATTAACTATTTTATAAATGCCATCTTTTGTTTTTTGAAAATAAATACTGCCATCAACTTTAAATATTTTATAAATTTTAGTGGCCGAGCCAATAAATGAAACATTGTTCTCTTTTTTGCTATATATGTAAATACGATTTAATGACTGAAATAAAATCCACTCATCCATTTCGATAATATTCCAAATTTCTTCATCGTCTAGAAAAGGTGAATTTAAATTTTGTGATAATGAAGTATAATCTAAAGACCCAAACTCGTTTTTTTTCCAATATCCAAACTCTCTATAACAACCTGTGTAAATTAAATCGCCAATAACCTTAACAGATCTCATGATGGTTTCATTAGGTGAAGCATAGAGCTTCCAGGAAGCCCCATTAAACTCTAATAAACCTTTATTATTAGCAACATATATGTTTTTATCCATAGATTGTGAAATACTCCAGTTTTGATTTTCGGCGCCATATGTTTTGGGTGAAAACACTTGAATGGGCGGTCTTTCCTGAGCGTAAAATGGATGGAATGATAGGAAGATTAAAACTACAAGAGAAAAGATTATCTTCATAATAATCGTAATGTTTAATGTCTATTGTTAAGCCACTAATATAAATTATATTATTGTAAAACAACTACTTTTTTGCTTCATAGCCAAATTTGTATAGGTTTTTTTAAGTTTTTAAAACCCCACAACATTATGATACATTTATTTTTTTTAAAATATTTTTTATAAATCAACCCTCATTTAAAAAAGTCAATAATTACTTATTCAAAATAAAATAAATAGGAAACCAAGAAGAGAACCCGTATTCAAAGAAGTCATTTTTTGACCAATACAAACCGTTCAAAACCTAATGCTAAACACAAAATAATTTATAGTTTTAAAAAAACAGAAACAGTCTTAAACATTAAACCAATCGCCTATAATTTCTTGCTCTATTTTAGGGGCTTTTATATGAATAAATTCATTTTTTAAAGCATTATAGGTGTAGTCTCTCTGCCAATCTTTAAAATTTTTAGCTACATCTTGTATAGCATTGCAAATAAATTCAATGTCTGCATTGGTCATCGTTGGATGAATGGACATTCTAATCCATCCTGGTCTTTCCATTAAACAGCCTTCCAGAATTTTTTGCTCAATAGCTTTTGATGTTAATTGATCTACATGAAGTAAATAGTGTCCATATGTACCGGCACAAGAACAGCCGCCTCTGGTTTGCACTCCAAAACGGTCATTCAAGAGTTTAACCACTAGGTTGTAATGTACTTTTTCTATATAAAAAGAAAACACACCCAATCGGTCTGTGTGCTCTGGAGCCAACAGGGTTAAATTGTTGATTTTTGAAAGTTTATTAAAAATAATTTCATTGAGCTCGTGTTCTCTTTCCAAAATATTTTTAATACCCATTTGCTCTTTAAGCTTTATGGATAACGCTATTTTAATGGCTTGCAAAAAACCTGGCGTGCCTCCGTCTTCTCTGGTTTCTATATCGTCAATATAATCGTGGTCTCCCCATGGATTGGTATAAGAAACCGTTCCTCCTCCTGGATTATCGGGCACCAAATTTTTGTAAAGTTTTTTATTGAAAATTAAAACTCCTGAAGAACCTGGTCCTCCTAAAAATTTATGCGGTGAAAATGTAATAGCATCTAAATATTGCTGTTTGTCTTCTGGATGCATATCAATCTCAACATAAGGCGCTGAACATGCAAAATCCACAAAGCACAACCCGTTGTTTTGATGCATGATTTTTGCGATGTCGTGATAATTAGTTCTAATACCTGTGACATTGGAACAGCCCGTGATTGCCGCCATCTTTAAAGGAACTTCTTGATATTTTTTTAAAAGGTTTTCTAGTTGTATTAAACACGGCAATCCTTCATTATTTGATGGTATAACCTCCACTTTTGCAATGGTTTCTAACCAAGAGGTTTGATTAGAATGATGTTCCATGTGAGACACAAAAATAATGGGTCTTTTTTCCTTTGGAACTTGAGTATGGTCTTTTAAATTTTCATTGAGCTTAATCCCTAGAATGCGCTGAAACTTATTAATGGCACCTGTCATGCCTGTTCCCACGGTAATTAACACGTCATCTTTTGAGGCATTGACATGTTTTTTAATGATTCTTCTCGCATTGTGGTATGCCATGGTCATCGCAGAACCCGTAATAGAAGTTTCTGTGTGCGTATTGGCTACAAATGGTCCAATGTCTTTTAGTAATTTTTCTTCAATGGGTCTGTATAATCGTCCACTTGCTGTCCAATCTGCATAAATGATTTTTTTCTTTCCATATGGTGATTCAAACTCTTGATCTAAGCCAACGATATTTTTTCTAAACGTTGAAAAATACGCCTCAAGATTTACTTTATTTTTAGTTTGACCCATCATTATATTTTTTAAATTTCTAATTAGAAAAATTAGAAATTCCGGTTTTTAACCAATTATAATATTCATCGGCATCTGGTGTATAGGCTATTGGATCAATTAAATTCTCCTCATTATGGTCCATTAACACATAAAAGGGTTGTGAGTTTGCCTTGTATTTAATGGTTTGTAATTCGCTCCACTTTTGTCCAATATACTTAAGTTGTTTTCCGGGTTTTAGTTTAGAGTCCACAACATCACTTGCCTCTAATGGCCTTTTATCATCCACATACAGCGAAATTAAAACAACTTCATTTTTCAAAAGATCCAACACATTGGGCTTTGGCCAAACATTTTGTTCCATTTTTCTGCAGTTTACACAAGCCCATCCCGTAAAATCAAGCATTACTGGTTTGCCAACTTCTTTTGCATAGGCCAAACCTTTATCATAATCATTGAATGCTAAAATATCATGAGGCGCTAACAAATGAGCCCCTTCTGGTAAATTTGAATGTTCGTCATTTAAACCAGAACTTCCTTGACTAACTTTTGAAAATCCAACACCATAGGGTGATTCACTATAATTTTGTGGCGGCGG
>PFKE01000105.1 GCA_002784145.1 Flavobacteriaceae bacterium CG_4_10_14_3_um_filter_33_47
AATCACTCATGGCTGGAAAAACCAACTACATGGTTGGTTTTATAAATAATGAAATGGTATTAACCCCTTTAGAAAGAGCCATTAAAGGAAAATCAAAAATAAATTTAGAACTATTGCGTGTGTCAGAAATTATGGCCACTTAACACTTATTAATACAAATAAAATGTCAAAATTAAAATTAGGAATTAACGGATTTGGTAGAATTGGTAGAATTGCTTTTAGAGTAGCTGCTTCAAGACCAAATATTGAAATAGTAGGCATTAATGACCTATTAGATGTAGAACACTTAGCGTATTTATTAAAGTACGATTCAGTACATGGGAAATTTAATGGTACTGTTGAAGTAAAAAACGGTAACTTAGTCGTTAATGGAAATGAAATCAGAGTCACTGCTGAACGTAATCCTGAAGATTTAAAGTGGGATGCCGTTGGCGCTGAAGTTGTTTTAGACTGTACAGGGATTTTCACATCGTTAGAAGGTGCACAAAAGCACATTACTGCGGGCGCTAAAAAAGTAGCTATTTCGGCTCCATCTGCTGATGCACCTATGTTTGTTATGGGTGTTAACCATAAAAAAATAACACCTGAACACACCATTGTTTCAAACGCATCGTGTACTACAAACTGTCTTGCACCTTTGGCTAAAGTAATCAACGATAACTTTGGAATTATAGAAGGATTAATGACTACAGTTCACGCAACAACAGCCACACAATTAACCGTTGACGGACCTTCAAGAAAAGATTGGAGAGGTGGAAGAAGCGCATTAGCAAACATTATCCCTTCTTCAACAGGAGCAGCAAAAGCAGTAGGAAAAGTTATTCCTGAATTAAACGGAAAATTAACAGGCATGGCTTTTAGAGTTCCAACTCCAGATGTATCTGTTGTGGATTTAACCGTAAGAACAGAGAAATCTGCAACTTGGGCCGAAGTAAAAGCGGCTTTAAAACATGCTTCAGAAAACGAATTAAAAGGCGTTTTAGGCTATACAGAAGAAGCGGTAGTTTCGCAGGACTTTGTTTCAGAAACTTTAACAAGTGTTTTTGATGCTGATGCTAGTATTGCCCTAAACGACAACTTCTTCAAGTTAATTTCTTGGTATGATAATGAATTTGGATATTCAACTAAATTAATTGATTTAGCACAATACATACATTCTGTATAATTTTTAATATATTGTCCATAGAATTAAATAAAATATTATAATTCTATGGACAATATTTATTTTTAAGCTTATGATTTTAATTGTTGATAGCGGTTCTACCAAATGCGATTGGATTGCAGTGGATGAAAAGGGAAACCAATTATTAGAAAAAATCCGTACAAAAGGACTTAATCCAGAAATTTTAACGGAAAAAAAACTTAAGAAAACCATTAAAAAAAATAGTGATCTTAAGAATAATAGGTTAGATGTAACCCACGTATTTTTTTATGGAGCAGGTTGTGGTACAGATAGAGGTAAAGAAATTGTTAGTACAGCATTAAAAGATATCTTTATAAATGCGTTTATTAAAGTTGAGGAAGATACTATGGCAGCTGTTTATGCTACTATTAATCACGACAAAGAAGCCGCTGTTGTTTGTATTCTGGGTACTGGCTCAAATTGTAGTTATTATGATGGGAAAATATTACACCAAAGAGTACAATCTTTAGGATACATTTTAATGGATGATGCCGCTGGTAACTATTATGGTAAACAATTAATAAGAGATTATTATTTTAATAGCATGCCAACCGATATTAAAGTTGCTTTTTCCACGAAATATAATTTAGATGCCGATTATATTAAATATAATGTTTACAAGCAACCTAATCCAAATGCTTATTTGGCAAATTTTGCGGAATTTATGTTTTTGAACAAAGAGTCAGAATACATAAGAAAGCTTATCAAAGATGGAATTGTGCTCTTTGTTAAAAATTACATCATGCAATATAAAGAAGAGCTTAAAACAGTTCCCGTTCATTTTGCAGGTTCTATTGCCTATTTTTCACAAGAAGAAATTAAGCAAGTTGCCCAAGAAATGGGATTTAATGTAGGTAATTTTGAAAGAAGGCCTATTGAAGGTTTGGTATCTTTTCATACAAAAAGTTTAAAATAATTATAAAAAAAGAGGTTTAAACCTCTTTTTTTATTTTATCTAACTGAATTGCATCCAATAATTTATTTCAATGATTTTTTAAAAATCATTGAAATAAATTATTCTGAATACACTCTGTTTTCTTGTTCAGCTACTCGAATAAATGTAGTTCGTTTGGTTAGTTCTTTCAATCTTTGTGCACCAACATAAGTACAAGTACTTCTTAGACCGCCTAATATATCTTGTAAGGTTGATTCTACCTTGCCTCTATATGGCACTTCAACCGTTTTACCTTCACTAGCTCTATAATCTGCAACGCCCCCAATGTGTTTTTCCATGGCAGTTGCAGAGCTCATGCCATAAAATTTTCTGTAAGGTTTGCCATTTCTTTCAGTAATTTCACCACCGCTTTCATCATGTCCCGCAAGCATGCCTCCAAGCATTACAAAATCGGCACCAGCACCAAAAGCTTTAGCAACATCACCAGGAGTTGTGCAACCACCATCGCTTATAATTTGTCCACCCAAGCCATGTGCAGCATCGGCACATTCAATAATAGCCGATAATTGTGGATATCCTACACCTGTTTTAACTCGCGTAGTACACACGGAGCCTGGTCCAATGCCTACCTTTACAATGTCTGCGCCAGATAATAAAAGTTCTTCAACCATTTCACCTGTTACAACATTGCCAGCGATAATAACTTTTTTAGGATATTGCTTTCTTGTTTTTTTTACAAAATTCGCAAAATGTTCAGAATAGCCATTGGCAACGTCAATACAAATAAATTTTAATTGTGGGTTACTATTAAAAATTAAAGCCAATTTTTCCGAATCTTTAACACCAGTTCCAGTGCTTATGGCCACATAGTTTTCAATGCCCTCTGGCGCATTTAAGCAAAACGTATTCCATTCATCGGTAGTATAATGTTTATGGATGGCTGTAAAGAGTTTTTGTTTAAATAAGGCTCTAGCCATTTCAAAAGTTCCTACAGTATCCATATTTGCGGCTATTACAGGAACGCCTTGCCATGTATATGGACTGTGCAGAAATTTAAAATCTCGCTCCAAATTAACTTGAGCCCTACTTTTTAAAGTTGAACGTTTTGGTCTAATCATAACATCTTTAAAACCCAGCTTTATATCATATTCAATGCGCATTTTTTTATAAATTATAAGTCATTCAAATGTATTATTTTTAAAACGGAAAATTTAAAAATTACCAAAAAATAGAACCCTGTCATTTAAAAATTTAGTAGTATCTTTAAAATTAAGGAGTTAAACTTAAATATAAATTTCATAAAAACTAATAATAATAATTGTTTTGGGAATTACATCAAATATAAATATGTTTGTAGCAAAGCAACTAAAGATGGCATTTCTTTTTCAATCAATGCGATCCTTTAAGGTAAGGATGGCATTGATTTTTTTTACTTTTATAGGTATGGTTATTACGCTTTTTATTGGCTTTTTACAAGTCCAAAAAAAACTTGATTACTTACCTGATTTAGTTGAAAAAATTTATGAAATTAAATTTGAAGTTTCCAACAATTTAGCAAGAGCTGATAAACCATTAAGTCTTATTAGTCAGGATTTCAATACTTACAATGAGCAAGTTGCAAGTATTAAAAATAAATTAAACAGTAACTCTAATAGTTTTGATAGTAAGTTAGATGATGTTATGAGTGCTATGGATTTGATGCAAGAATCCATACTGAATAACAACCCTGATTCTCTTAAAATCTATCATCAAAATTTAAACGAAAAATTGGTTTCAATAACCCTTAGTTTAAAGAGTTTATACCAAACCAAAAGTAAAGAGCATTATAATAATACCTTGCTGTTATTAATACTAACAGCTGTGATGATGATTGGGTTTGTCTATTATTTAAGTGGCAGAATGACTCATGATATTTCCAAGCTAAAACAAAAAATGGCTCATCCTGATGACTTGAGTGAAAAACCGTTGGTTACAAAAATACAAGATATAAAGAGTTTGGATAAATCTTTTGAATTGTTAAAATCTAAGCTTAGAAGATTGGAAATAGATTTGGATGAAGCAAAAAAGACCTGTGATTATAAATCGGTTTTTTTAGCCAATATGAGTTATGAAATCCGTACGCCATTAAACTCGGTTTTGGGTATGATAAATATGCTCAAGCAAAGTGAATTAACCACCGAGCAACAAATACAGTTGGAAATTGCTGAATACTCATCAGAGCATGTTTTACAGTTGGTTAATATGATATTGGATAATTCAAGTGTGGAAGGCGGACAGGTAGAGCTAGAATTATCGGCCATTGATTTAAAGTCTGATTTAGAAAAGCTTGTCAAGGTATTTGAATATGAAGCATGGGATAAAAGTTTGGATTTTGAATTTCAGTTTTTAGCAGATGAAAAACAGAAGTTTTTGCTACTTGGTGATTTAAAAAGAATCAAACAAATTTTAACCAATTTACTAAGTAATGCCATTAAATTTACCAATGCAGGAAAAGTATCCTTAATTATTGACCAAACCGTTGGTCCTGATGATTATCAAATAGTCACTTTTTACGTAAAAGATACAGGCATTGGTATTCCTCCAGAAAAGGCAAAACGAATTTTTAGCGAGTCCGAAAAAAATCATCAATCCATCATAGATTATTATGGAGGAACAGGATTAGGGCTTACGGCATCCAGCCAACTTATAAATTTAATGGGTGGTGAGCTTAAACTTGAAAGTAAAGAAAATGAAGGTTCCATTTTTTATTTTAGTATTCAACTTCAAAAAACATTGAATTTAGAACGAGAAAAGGCAGAACCAAGTTCTATTTTATTAAATGAATTTGATTATAAGTTTACAGTATTGGTCGCTGAAGACAATAAAATGAATCAGAAGGTCATTAAGTTTTTATTAGAGCAACAAGGAGCAGATTGTACGTTTGTTAAAAATGGTTCAGATGCTGTAAAACTTTTTAATATTCTTGATTTTGATATGGTTTTCATGGATATATTTATGCCTGAAATGGATGGCTATGAAGCCACTAAACTCATTAAATTAAGTAAGAAATATAAAGACCATAAAGTTCCAATCATTGCAGTCTCTGCAAGTGCTTTTGATGAAGATATTCAAAATGCTAAAGCTGCCGGGATAGATGAGTTTTTAGCTAAACCCATTGAAACAGCAAAATTAAGAGAATTATTGGTGAAGTATGCACCTAACCATACAGAAGCAAATTAGCTATTTAATGGCAATCATGCTTATTTCTACATGAACATTTTTGGGTAGTTTAGCTACTTGTACCGTTTCACGAGCAGGCGCATTGTTTTCATTAAAATAACTTTCATAAACCTCGTTTATTTGTGCAAAATCATTCATGTCTGTAATAAAAATAGAGGTTTTAACAACATCGTCAAAGGTCATATTGGCAGCTTCCAAGACTGCTTTCATGTTTATCATGACTTGAGTGGTTTCTTCTTTTATGGTATTTAAAATTAATTCACCAGTAATTGGGTTGATGGCTATTTGCCCCGATGTATATAAGGTGTTACCTTTTAAAATGGCCTGACTGTAAGGGCCAATTGGAGCTGGGGCATTTGGTGTATTTATAATTTTTTTCATAATAATGTATTTATAAAAGTAAAAACAATATATTTTTTAAAGCTGAATATCTGGCTGATTTCGTTTATCATATTTAAGATCCTTTAATATGCTGGATTTAATACCTATAAAGAAATACCAAGAGGCTCTTGAACTAAAAGGAACCCAGCTAAAATTCATTCTCCAACTCAATAAATCACGCTCAAAACGGAACTGTGTATAGGTAAACCCTTGATTTTTTAAGTCATAACCAGAAGATACACCTAAAGACCATTTTGGAGAGAGTTCAATATCACCCGAAAACATTAAAGAATGTGATGAAATTTCGTTTTGCCGTCTTGAATTACTGTAATTTACGGCATACGCTAAACGTACGCTCCAAGGTATTTTAAAATTATAAAACTGACTCATTTTTTCATTATTGCCCTTTTTGTCTTCTTCATCAAACCGACTGGTGGTGGTGCCATCGGGTAGCCCAAACAAATCATCATCACGTCCGCCACCTCTTAAGTTTTCCTCAATACCTTCTTTGTTTTTATCTTTTGAGTCTTTACCCTTACTAGAAAGAGAATAGTTTAAGGTTAAATTGGCACTAGTTAATCTAAATAAACTTCCGCCATTATCGATATTAAATTTATCTATCTTATTATTGTTATTGTCAAGAGCATAAGGATCTAAGGTTGCTCCAAAATTGATGTTCATTTTGTTTTTAAAAAGCTGGGTTCCGCCAGAGACTCTAAGAGGGCTCCATTGTAAAGAATCGCCTGCAAAATTATACGAGGTCGAGAAGTTTAAATTATTAAGTAAAATAATTTTTTTCGCCTCTGTAGCGCTACTGTCTTTGTCTTTTACTTTAGCTTCAAAATTATTGGATAACGAAATGCCCATAGAGCTTGAAAAGTTTTTATTGGGTGCACCAAAAATCCCTTCTTCAAAGCGTGAATATTCAACATCTTGAGTGGTTAATCCGTCGGCGCTTACTACTTCAAAAGTTTCATAAAATTTGTCGAATGCTGGATTTATATTGTAGCTAATAGATGGTCTCATGACATGCCTAATCGCTTGTATCTTAGGGGTTTTACCTTCTCTTTTAAAGTTAAACATCCCATAAATGGTGGTTCCTAAACTGGTGCTAAAATTGTAAGTTCTAAAGGAATCGAATCCGTTTATAGTTTCGGTCACCGTAGAGTTTTCAATTTGGTCAAAAGACTTTTTAATGGTTTTAAAAGTCCAAACTTCATTATAATTAGTACTAGCACTTAAACTAAAATATTTAAAGACCTTAAAGTTGGTACTTAATGGAATGGTATGCTGAAATCCAGCTTTGGCATCTCTAAACATTTCCTTTTTGAAAAAAAGAGAATCTGTGGTTTGGATTCTATTTTCACCTCTTATGTTATATTGAAAATTAATATTTTGAATAATCCCCTTTTTCGCTCCAGTTTTAGGAGCAAACGGAAAAATTCTTCCTACACTCCCTTGAAATGTAGGAAGCGTCATGTTTATTTGCTCTGTATTGGTGTTTTGTGAATGCGTAGCCGTTAAACTGTAATTGACTTGTGGATCGCCGGGATAGGATTTTGAATAAGATACAGATGAAGAAAGTGTGTTATTTAAAAAATTACCTGAATTTACTTGGTTTAAAGAAGTTCTATAAAACGTACTACTACCAAGGTTTAAAGAGGCCGAAAATCTAGAATTAGGATTGGATTTTCCATCTTGGCTATGAGACCAACGTAAATTATAAACGGTAGACTTGGAATAGTCGGGAAAACCACGCTCACTATTAATTAAATTTTCATATCTGAAGGCAAAATTACCTCTAAATTTATAACGCAACGCATAATTGCTTTCTAAGCGAAATCCATAACTTCCATTGGTATAATAATCGCCTAAAACCGATAAGTCCACATAATCATTTATAGCAAAATAATACCCACCATTTTGTAAAAAATAACCGCGTTGATTTTGCTCTCCAAAGGTTGGGAACAAAATTCCCGAGGTTTGCTTTTCAGATTGAGGAAAAAACCCGAATGGTAAGCCTAATGGTGTAGGCACGTTGTATATGAACAAATTGGCTAGACCCGTCACAATTTTTTTGCCAGGCACTACTTTTGCTTTTCTTAATAGAATATAATACTCCGGATCATCCAAATCTTCAGATGTTGTGTATATTCCTCTAGCAATAAAGTAAACCGAATCATTTTCCTTTTTAGTAATTTCAGCAATAACAGTACCACCAGACTGCTCTGTTTTAGAATTATATATAAGTGCTTTTTGAGTTTTTGTATTGAATAATATAGAATCTGGTTCAACCACATTACTTCCCTGTTTAAATACTGGAGCTTGTGAATATTCACCCAAAGAATCTGTTATACCTTTGGCATACACTTCATTTTTACTGTAATCTATAATAATATTACCAGCCTTAATATTCATGTCGCCATACGTTATTTCAGCTTCATTAAATAAATAGAGTTTTTGCTTTTTCTGATTGAATGTGGTAAAATCTTTGGCAGAATAATCTACAATGTGTTCTAAAAATTCTTTCTTTTTAGTTTTTAAAGTGTCTTGAGAAATGCTATCCAGAACCTTTTCTGAAACCTCTAGTTCTGGTAAATCTTTTTGATTAAAAATTAAACTATCTTTTACTACTGGTTGTATTGAAGTTCCCTTTTTAGGGATGTCTTGCCCAAAGCTTAACATGTTGATAAACACTGTAAAACTTAAGGCAAAAAGTAGTTGAAAGTTGTTTGTATGCAATGCTTTTAAATGTATTTTTGTAAAAGTATGGCTCGGTTTTTGAAAAGTCAAAATTACATATATTTTTTTTGTGATTATTTCTTTATTGAATAAAAATTAAATTAATTGGTTGGAGCTTAAAAGTATTTAAAAATCCTTATGAAAACGCATAAAGTATTACTTTTCGTATCTTTTATTATTGTATTAACACTTTATTCATTTGTTTCTATAAACCATGTTCCAAAGCATACTTTTGTAGTGGTTTTAGATGCTGGTCATGGTGGTCATGACCCAGGAAATGTTGGTAATGGTTATAAAGAAAAAGAAATAGCTTTAAATGTTGTTTTAGAAGTTGGAAAACTACTTGAAAAAAATCCAGAGATTAAAGTTATTTATACAAGAGAAAAAGATGTTTTTATTGATTTATTCTATAGAGGTCAAATTGCAAACAAAGCAAATGCAGATTTATTTGTATCGGTTCACTGCAATGCACACCGTTCTGAGGCTCATGGTACAGAAACCTTTGTTTTAGGGACGCATAGAAACCAAACCAATTTTGAAGTTGCCAAAAAAGAGAACTCAGTAATTTTTTTAGAGTCAGATTACGAAAGCAAATATGGTGGTTTTAATCCTAATTCACCTGAATCTGTTATTGGTTTAACTTTGGCCCAAGAAGAGTATTTAGATCAAAGTATTCAATTAGCAAAAACCATTCAAGATAGATTTACTAATAAATTATATCGAAAAAACAGAGGTGTAAAACAAGCTGGTTTTATCGTGTTACATCAAACCGTTATGCCAAGTGTTTTGGTAGAAATGGGATTTTTAACATTCATAGAAGAAGGTAAATATTTAAATTCTCAAAAAGGACAAAAAGAAATATCAACAGCCATTGCAGAGGCTATTTTAGAATATAAGCACCAAATAGATGGCAATATTGGAGAAACTACCTTTGAAGAATATGTCAATGAAGCGGTATTAGATGAAAAGGCACCAATTTCCCACGAAACAGACAGTAATATCATTTATAAGGTACAAATAGCTGCCGGTTCTAAAAAAATTGACACCAAACCCTATAATTTCAAACAGCTTGAAAATATTTCATATGATTTTGTAAACAATTTATATAAGTATTATTATGGAGCAACATCCAGTTATGAAGAAGTAAAAACCTTAGAAAATACTGCTAAGTCAAAGGGCTATACCTCTAGTTTTATAGTAGCTTTTAAAGATGGTAAAAAAATCCCTTTATCAGATGCTTTAAAAACAACCGTCAATTAACAGCTTTCTTTTTAAATTTATTTTAAATTTGTTATTCATAAAACACTATGCATTGAAAATATCTAGAGAAGTTAAAACGGCCATTCTTGTTCTACTTGGAATAATCCTTTTCATTCTTGGGTTTAATTACCTAAAAGGTCAAAATTTATTTGAGTCTAAAAATATTTACTACTCAGAATTTGATTATAATGCTTTAAGCACCAATTCTGTTGTTACTGTAAAAGGCAATACGGTTGGAAAGATTCAAGATATTGCTTACGATTATAATTCAGGAAAAACTAGAATAGCGTTTTCAGTAAACGACCAATTAAAATTTTCAAAAAACAGTACCATAAGGTTATATGAAACGGGTTTAATGGGCGGAAATGCCATTGCCATTATTATGAGCAATGACAATGACTTGGCAAAGCCAGGCGATGTGTTGAAATCTGAAGTTGAAGTTGGGTTAATTAGAAGCTTGTCCAAGAATTTTTCTGGATTAAGTACCGATTTAAATGCAACCTTAAAATCTACAGATACATTGATAATCAATTTAAATAAAATGGTTGTTGATGAATCTGATGCAGGTTTGAAAAAAACCATTTTAGAACTTAATAACACCTTAAAAGCCTATAAAAATTTAGCATATTCCATTAATGGCGTTGTTTCAGAAAACGATAAAAATATCAGCACCATTCTTGAAAATTTTAAAACAACCAGTAATGAGCTATCTCAAATTTCAGCCAATTTAAAAGAAGCTAATTTAGGAGCTACCGTTCAATCATTAAACACAACCTTAACTAACGTAAATACACTTATTTCAGGCTTAAACAAAGGTGAAGGTTCTATGGGTAAATTACTTAAAGATGAAACCTTGTACCATAATCTTGAAGGCGCTTCTAAAGAAATAGAGGCTTTGTTAAAAGATATTAAACTACATCCAAAACGATATTTTAGAATTTTATCAAAGAAAGAGATTCCTTATTCAGAGCCTGAAACTAATTAATAGCCTAATGAATTATTTACCAAATGTCCTTTTTTTAATAGCCTTAATCTTGGGGATTGTTTATTTTACAAAAAACGTAAAAAAACTAGTGCGTAACATAAAACTTGGTCAAGACGTAGATGTTAGCAACAACAAAAAGCAACGTTGGAAAAACATGGCCATGATAGCTTTAGGACAAAGCAAAATGGTACGTCGCCCAATAGCCGGGTTGTTGCACGTTATTGTCTATATTGGCTTTATCATTATCAATATTGAAGTTTTAGAAATTATTATTGATGGGCTTTTTGGCACACATAGAATAGGGTTAAAAGTCTTACCAAAACCTGTTTACGGGTTTTTAATTGGCTCTTTTGAAGTACTTGCTGTGTTAGTGTTTTTAGCCGTCATTGTATTTTGGATAAGAAGAAATATACTTAAACTTCAACGGTTTTGGAAAAATGAAATGACCAGTTGGCCAAAAAATGATGCCAATTATATTTTATATTTTGAAATGGTTTTGATGAGCTTATTTTTAATAATGAATGCCACCGATAGCCATTTTCAATCGCTCAACTCAGGGAACATAATCAGTCAATTTATAGCGCCACTTTTTAATGGGGCATCAGAAAATACCTTGCATATTATAGAACGTGGCGCATGGTGGTTTCATATTTTAGGCATTTTGATATTTTTAAATTATCTCTATTTTTCAAAGCATTTGCACATACTTTTGGCATTTCCCAATACCTTTTATGCTAGTTTGAAACCATTAGGACAATTCAATAACCTTGAATCTGTTACCAAAGAAGTAAAAATGATGATGGATCCTAATGTAGACCCGTTTGCAGCTCCGGCAGAAGGTGCTGAAGCTCCTGCAAAATTCGGTGCCAGTGATGTTCAGGATTTAAATTGGGTTCAATTGCTCAATGCATACACTTGTACAGAATGCGGTCGTTGTACAAGTGAATGTCCTGCAAATATAACCGGTAAAAAACTATCACCTCGTAAGATAATGATGGACACCAGAGACCGTTTAGAAGAAGTCGGAAAAAATATAGAGACCAACAAAGGAACGTTTAAAGACGATGGAAAACAATTGTTGGATAATTATATTACCAGAGAAGAATTATGGGCTTGTACATCGTGCAATGCTTGCGTAGAAGCGTGTCCGGTAAGCATCAATCCGTTGTCTATTATTTTAGAGATGCGTCGCTTTTTAGTTATGGAACAATCAGCAGCACCTATAGAACTCAACACTATGATGACCAATATAGAAAATAACGGAGCACCTTGGCCTTACAATCAAATGGACCGTTTAAACTGGAAAGACGAATAAATTAGTAATGGCGTTACCACAAGGGTCGGGCTTTCGGCAGTCGCTTTTTTTGTGAAAAACAAAAAAGAGCTCCAACAAATGCCTCAATCCCTAACGCAAAAAAAATAACCGTTTAAAAATGAGCGAATTACTTAATGTCCCAACCATGGCCGATTTTATGGCTCAAGGAAAACAACCCGAAGTATTATTTTGGGTTGGTTGCGCCGGTAGTTTTGATGACAGAGCAAAAAAAATAACCAAAGCCTTTGTGAAGCTTTTAAATAAAGCTCAAGTTGAGTTTGCTGTTTTAGGAACTGAAGAAAGTTGTACTGGTGATCCTGCAAAAAGAGCTGGAAACGAGTTTTTGTTTCAAATGCAAGCCGTTACCAATATTGAGGTTATGAATGCTTACGAAATTAAGAAGATAGTTACAGCCTGTCCTCATTGTTTTAACACGATAAAAAATGAGTATCCAGAGTTGGGAGGGAATTATGAAGTCATGCATCACACCCAATTTTTAAAGACTTTACTGGATGAAGGTCGTTTAACTATAGAAGGAGGAAATTTCAATGGCAAGCGCATTACTTTTCATGATCCTTGTTATTTAGGCAGAGCCAATAATGTTTATGAAGCTCCAAGAGATTTAATTAAAAAACTTGAAGCAGAACTCATTGAGATGAAAAACTGTAAAATAAATGGTTTATGTTGTGGTGCTGGTGGCGCACAAATGTTTAAAGATGCCGAAAAAGGCGACAAAGAAGTCAATATTGAGCGCACAGAACAAGCTTTAGAAGTTAAGCCAGACATTATCGCGGCTGGTTGCCCATTTTGTAATACCATGATGACCGATGGTATAAAAGCCAAAGAAAAAGAAGGCCATGTTACGGTTATGGATATAGCAGAATTGATAGCAAATGCACAAGATTTATAATTATTTTTTTATCATGAATAGAAATCACGTTATTCTATTATTGGTTTTTAGTTTAAGCATATCTGTATTTGCTCAAGATATTAAAGATACCATTGCAAAAGAAACTTGCGAATGTGTTTCAAAGTTTGATACAGATGCCATGAATAGTTCTGATTTAGAATTGAATTTTGGGCTATGTATGCTCGAATCATATAATAAGCATATAAATGAATTTGCTGAAAATGAAAAATTAGATTATGAGAATAATGCTCAAATGGAAAATTTTGGCGAAGTCATTGCAACCAGAATGCTTGAATTTTGCCCTAAGATGATATTAAAGTTAGGAAAAAACTTAAATGAAGCCCCCATTTCTAAAGATCTAACTATTGAAGGTGTTTTTAACGGAACCAACCCCGAAGCTTTTTTTAATGTCATTATTAAAGAACCAACCGGTAAAACAACAAAATTAATTTTGCTTGATTACTTTGAAAATGCCTATTTAATTACAGATAGGTTATTAAAATCTAATCAAGAGGTCATAGTAACTTATTATGAAGCTAATTTATTTGATAGTAACTTAAATAGTTTTGTTGCCACCAAAATAATAACAAATATTATAACAAAATAATGCACGTACCCTTCGACACATTACCCGACGAATCAAGAGTTTGGATTTACCAAGCCAATCGTTCTTTTTCAGATCAAGAAATTGAAGAAATACAATCCAGATTGCATGAATTTATAAAAAACTGGACCGCTCATGGCGGCGATTTAGAATCTAGTTATTGTATTAAATACAAGCGGTTTATAGTCATTGGATTAAATCAAAACTTAAATAATGCTACGGGTTGTTCTATTGACGCCTCCGTTCATTTTATTCAACAATTAGAAAAAGATTTTTCAGTGGATTTATTAGATAAAATGAATGTGTCCTATAAGCAAGGTGAATTTGTTGCCTATAAAACACTTACTGATTTTAGAAAAATGGCCAAAGACCATGCGGTGTCTAAAAACACCATAGTTTTTAACAATTTGGTTAACACCATAGCTGAGTTTAAAGAAAACTGGGAAGTTCCTGCCAGCGAAAGTTGGCATAGCAGATTTGTCAAATAATTGCTATAAGTTTTTATGTTTTCTATGTTTCAAGATTTATTCATTCTTATTTTTCTTTCTGTATTATATGTCATGTTTCAGACATTAATCTTAAAAAACCTTTCAAATATCAAATAGAATTTTCAATTTTACAGCTTTTAAAAAAGTAACGCATCCATTATGGCTAACGAAATTATCTTATTAAATATTTCGGGACAAGATAAACCTGGTTTAACCTCAAGTTTAACAAGTGTTTTGGCTCAATATGGCGCTAAAGTGTTAGATATTGGTCAAGCCAATATTCATGATACCTTATCGTTAGGAATATTGTTTGAAATTCAATCGGGGGCAAATTCTGCAGCAGTATTGAAAGATTTACTTTTTAAATCCTACGAGCTTGGTATTAAAGCCAAATTCACTCCAATTACCCTTGAAAACTATGAGAAATGGGTAAGTCTTCAAGGAAAAGATAGATACATTATAACTATTTTAGGAGAAAAATTATCAGCCGAGCAAATATCTAAAGTGACTCATGTAATTTCAGAAAAAAATTTGAATATTGATGCTATCACCAGATTAACAGGGCGCACATCACTTGTAAAAAAAGACGAATATCCGAGAGCTTCCATACAGCTATCTATTAGAGGTAAAATTGACAATAAGGCAGAATTTACAGAAAAATTTATGAAGATCTCTCATGATTTAGATGTTGATATTGCATTTCAAGAAGATAATATTTACAGACGAAACAGGCGTTTAGTTTGTTTTGATATGGATTCTACGTTAATACAAACTGAAGTTATTGATGAATTGGCCGAGTTAGCCGGTGTTGGTGACGAAGTAAGAGCCATTACAGAAGCTGCCATGCAAGGAGAGATAGACTTTAAAGAAAGTTTTATAAGTCGAATGAAACTTTTAAAAGGTTTGAAAGAAGAAGTTCTTCATGAGGTAGCCATTAATTTACCCATAACCAAAGGAGCAATAAGACTTATAGAGACCTTAAAAAACTATGGGTTTAAAACTGCTATTTTATCAGGTGGGTTTACTTATTTCGGACATTATTTACAAAAAGAATTGGGAATAGATTATGTGTATGCCAATCAATTAGAAATTAAAGATGGCGCTTTAACCGGCGGTTATCTTGGTGAGATTGTTGATGGAAATAAAAAAGCAGAATTTTTAAAAGAAATTGCTGAAAAAGAAGGCATCAATATCAGTCAGACCATTGCTGTTGGCGATGGTGCCAATGATTTACCAATGCTAAATCTCGCTGGTTTAGGCATAGCTTTTCATGCAAAACCAACGGTAAAAGATAATGCACAAAGCTCTATATCAAGCATTGGTTTAGATGGTGTGTTGTACTTGTTGGGTTACCATGACAGACATATAGATTTGCTTGAGTAGTTTATAAAAGTTATTTTAGCAGGTTTTACAAATGTTACCAAATCATCCTAAATATAAAATTAGGCAAAACATTTAGTGAATAAAAGTCAACAATTTGAATGGGGTCATTGGTTGTGTTATTTCCTTTAAATTCCCTGCTAATAAAATTTTTTCGGTTATATAAATTCCAAATAGAGAAACCTATTTTTCCTTTGATATTGGAGGGCTTTGAAAATGAAAAATTATAAACCGAGGAGAGGTCCAATCTGTGATAATTAGGAAGTCTTTCTGTATTGACACCAATAAAACCAACACTATTATCATCTAGGTTTATAATTGTTTTTGTGAAAGGTTTTCCCGAATGCCATTTCCATCCTAAAGCCACTTGAAATTGTTTGATTTTATAGGTTATGGATGCAGAAACATGTTGAGCTATTTCATTACTGGCCGTAAAATAATTATTATTATTTATACCCTCAAATTTGTTGTCTGTTTTGTTAATTGAAAAACTAACCCATGTTTTAATGTTGTTAAAATCTTTTTTGGTGTAAAAATCAACACCATAAATGTTTTGTTTTCCAGTAAAATATTTAGTATTGTTTTCATTAAAAAAACCTAACGAAAGAGCGCTTATACCTTTAATTTTTTTGTAGTAGGTATCCATGTCAAAAGTCCAACCGTTATTATGATACATAAAACCTAAACTACCATGTTTGCTGTTAATTATGGGAGCTTCATTGCCATCTGCCAATCTCCAAAGTTTATTTTCAAGCGATATATCGCTAAAAATAGTTTCATCAATTTTGTAAATAATTTGATTTTTGATTTCACCAGAGATTTGAATCTTAAAATAGTTATTTAGGTTTTTAATCAATAAAATTCTAGGTTCTAATCTAAAGGTATTGAGCTGGTTATAATAATTTACTCTAATTCCTAATTCAAAATCAAACCATTTTGAGTGCCTGCCCGAAAAATTTGAGAATACAGAATGTGTATTTAAAGCGACATCTTTTTTATCTAAAATATATGATAAATCGGTTGTTTCCATAAAATCATAATTCACCTTTTTATAAGAAGCTTGGTAACCCAAAGACACATGGTTTTTTTGTTTGTGTAATAGCGTTAGTTCTGTTAAAAGATTATAATCCTTTATTTGGTTTTCTTTTTCAAATTTTAATAATTGGGTTTGATTTTCACCTGAAATAAAATTGTAATCAAGCTTGTAGAAAGAATAACTTAGTGTGGTAGTCTGCTTGACGGCATCATTCCAGTTTTTATTCCAACTTAAACTATACCCATTATTTTTACTAACTAAAAATTCTTGAAAATACCCATCTTCATTAATATTGTTATAGTCATGTTGCAAATCGTTATCAATATGAATAAGACTTGCCAACAAAGTATTATTTTTGTTTAATTGATAGTTTAGCTTCAAGTTATAGTCTTTAAAAAAAAACTCCTCTTCAGAAGTTTCATTATCTAAAATGGATGAATTCTGAAACACTTTTTGCTCAATTTTTTGAAACGTACCGGTCTCAAAAAAATTTTCATAAGAATTTCTGTAGGCTAGTAATAGGCTTAATTTATTTTTAATTATGGGCGTTTCAATATAGGCATCGGCACTAACGCCATTAAAACCAAAACCAATAGCTGCTTTTTCGGCTATCGTATTGCTTGTAGAAATATCTATCACACTAGAAATTCTGTCTCCAAATCGAGGGTTTGTGCCTTTGTTATAAAACGTGATGCTTTGAGTGATATTTGGATTGAAGGATGAAATCATTCCAAAAAGATGACCGTTGTGATACATATTGATTCCGTCCCAAATAATTTGATTTTGATCTTGAGTTCCACCACGAACATTCAATCCGGTAGCCGTTTCATTAGGACTTATAACACCGGGTAATTCTTGAATACTTTCTAAAACATCTGCTTCAATAAGACCCGGTAAAATGTCTAATTGCTTTGGCTGAATTTTAAAAGTAGCATTCCTGTTTTTTGCAATGCCTTTGGTTAGGTATTCGTTGATAACAATTTCATCTAATTGTTGTAGATAATATTCAATCTCATTCTCATCAGCCATCTCATTAACAACTATGTATCGTTGGTTTATCATCTTGAATTTAACCTGCAACAAAATGGACAATTCATTTAAAACTTCTTTAAGAGTTCTTTTTTTTTTAGGTAACGTAATAATTTTATTGTCAATAAATTGGTTTTGGTATGAAATTTTTACATTGAAAGTTCTCTCTAATGTTATGATAGCGTCGGCTGCTTGAACATTTTTAAAGTATATTAAAAAAGTGGTTTCTTCTTGTGAAAAAACACTAAATGGAAGCAATAATAAAGACAGATAGATACAAATTTTCATTAACTATGGAGACAATAATATTTTCTTGTCTAAAATAGTATATTTAATGTTAACGGTTTCAAAAACGGATGCAAGAGCTATGTTTAAATTTTTATTATTAAAACTTCCTGTAAAAAGAACAGACTCATCAATGTTTGAAGAATTGAAGGCAATGTTGAATTGTTTTTCTAAAGCCATAATGACTTGGCTCAAAGGAACACGTCTAAAACTGCTTTCCCCGTCCATCCAAGTAGGATTAGAATGTAAAAAATTTAAAGTTTTATTCTCAAAAACACCGTTGTTATATCTTATGGATTGATTTGGAGCAATAATAAAAACCTGATTATTACTAGCGACTTTTACTTTTCCTTGATAGCATAAAACATCAAAAAAGCCAGCATTTGAAATAATGTTAAATTGAGTTCCTAATACTGTTACGGTTCCATGATGGGTAACAACGGTAAAGGTTTTGCCTTTGGCTACTTTAAAAAATGCTTCTCCTTCTAAAAAAACTTCCCGTGTTTGTTTCCAGTCTTTCTCATGGTATTTTAATTGAGATTTTGCATTCATTATAACTTCAGAACCATCTAGTAGAGTAACCGTTTTTTGTTCACCAAAATTAGAAACGTATTCTATATCATGGGTTTTTAACAAGGTGTTTAAGCTGAAAAACAACACGATGGCAGCAGCAGCAGCCAATGCTATTTTAGGGTATAGGTTTTTGGTTTTTATGCTTGAACGAGTCTTGTTTTTTGATTTTATCTTTTCTTTAATCTTTTCAAAAGTATGATCCAAAGGTTTTTGTAATTGCTCATAAACACCAATGCCAGCAACTATTTTTTTATAGGATATAAAATCTTTATCACCTACGATATCTTTGAATTCAGAATCAGAAATTTGTCCATCTATCCATTGTGACAAAAAGACATCATCATTGTGTTTAGTAGTTTTCATGCCAGATACTATTGTGTTTGTTGAAACTAATACAATTAAAAATTATAAAACCCTACTTTATTTATACGTTGCCAATCTTTTCACGAAGCACTATTAGCGCAGTATGCATTCGTTTTTCTACCGCTTTAACCGAAATCCCTAATTGTTCAGCAATGTCTTTATATTTCATTTTTTCAATTCTATTTAGCAAAAAAACTTCTCGTTGAGTTTTTGGTAAATCTTTAATGGTTTTTTCAAGTTTTATTAAAAATTCTTCTTCAAGCAGTATAAACTCAGGAGATTCATTAGTACTTGATTTATTTTGTTCTTGTTGGTGTTTTTGTACAACTTTATTGTGTTTTACAATGTTTAGAAATAAATTATTTGCGATGGTAAAGAGGTAATTTTTTACGGTATCGTACAATACTTTTTCACAATCTTCCCAAATTTTAACAAAAGTGTCTTGTACAATATCTTCAGCAACTTTAACATCTCTTGTTTTTGAAAAAATAAAACGTTTTACATCTTTAGCATAGGTATTAAAAATATTTTCAAAGACTTTATCGTTGCAAATGTTTTTTGATTTTGCATTCATGTTACCATGTATTCATTGAAGTTTCAAATCTAAATAAAAAATATAACATAGCTGGGTAGGGTATTTAATTAATGAATTGTATACTTTATAAAGTAAAGGGATTGTTATCTTAAAAATACCCTCGTAAATAACAAATAGCAATTCCTTAAATTGTTGATTAATAGCGAAAAAACTTATTTTATAAGGTTTTTTTTATAAATATTAAACATTTTTGGTAGGGTATATTTATATGTGGTTGTAATTTTTTTAAAACATATAAGACTAAATAAACGCTATAAGATAAATCTTAGTATTGAAAAAATGGATAGGTTAAATTATAAAGCCCTGTTTTTTAAGTTTTAATTTCTAAAGTTAATTTTAATAACAAAATAAAATTATGAACTATAAAATTATTGTTTTAGTGGTGTTGGCGTTTTCACTAAATGCAACTGCACAAGAATGGTTAACTGATATTGAGAGCGCAAAAGAAATTGCCTTAAAAAACAAATCTAAGATTGTTTTGGTATTCCAAGGTTCTGATTGGTGTGCTCCTTGTATAAAACTTGATAATGAAGTGTGGAGTACGCCTGAGTTTAAAACATTATCCAAAAATCATTTTGTGATGCTTAAGGCAGATTTTCCAAGAAGAAAAGCCAATAAATTGTCTGAAGAACAAACCATACACAATGCCAAACTTGCAGAGAGGTATAATAAACAGGGTTTTTTTCCATTGGTTGTTGTTTTAGATGCAGAAGGCCATGTTTTAGGAAAGATAGGCTATGAAAAAATATCCCCAAAAGCATATTTCGAAAAATTAACTTCTTTTAAATAAGAATTTTGAAAATCTATATTGTTGCAATAGTATTCTTTTTAAGTTCATTTGCATTTTCCAAGCAAGTTTACACCAGAACCCTAAAGATTATGGGAAGTCGTTTTGATATTACTGTAGTGGCAGAAAATCAAATTGAAGCTGACGGTTTTATTGACATGGCGATAAATGAGATT
The DNA here is from genome assembly GCA_002784145.1 of Flavobacteriaceae bacterium CG_4_10_14_3_um_filter_33_47. Lineage (GTDB taxonomy): Bacteria > Bacteroidota > Bacteroidia > Flavobacteriales > Flavobacteriaceae > Yeosuana. The sequence goes on from PFKE01000105.1 coordinate 20,207, forward strand.
TCAAGAATTGAAAAAGTGATTTCTTCTTGGGATACTTTAACGGAAACATCAGAAATTAACAGAAATGCTGGAATAAAACCCGTTATGGTTAGTGAAGAGCTGTTTAATTTAATTCAACGATCCATAAAAATTTCAAAATTAACAGATGGTGCCTTTGATATCAGTTATGCATCTATGGATAAGGTTTGGAAGTTTGATGGCAGTATGATAGAAATGCCCAGTGAAGAAACCATAAAGCGTTCGGTTGCTAAGGTAGGATACCAAAACATTATTTTAAATAAAACCAATCGTTCTGTGTTATTAAAATTGAAAGGAATGAAGATTGGTTTTGGAGCTATAGGTAAGGGATATGCTGCAGATAAGGCTAAAGCACTATTGATAAGTAAAGGGGTTAAGGCAGGTATTATCAATGCATCGGGCGATTTAAATACCTGGGGCACACAACCAGACGGTAAAGATTGGATGGTTGCAATTGTTAATCCTATTAACAAAGAAAAGGTCTTCTCTTGGTTGCCAGTAAAAAATAGCGCCGTAGTTACGTCAGGTAATTATGAAAAGTATGTCTCTTTTAATAACGTGATATATACCCATATTATTGACCCAAGAACTGGATATCCATGTACTGGAATTTTAAGTGTATCTATTTTTACAGCAAATGCGGAACTCGCAGATGCTTTAGCAACGTCTATTTTTGTTATGGGTGTTGATGTTGGTCTTGATTTTATTAATCAATTAAAAGGAGTAGAGTGCATTCTTGTTGATAAAGACAGCAAAGTTCGTACCTCAAAAAATATAAATTTAAAAGAATTGAATTAGTTATGAAAAAGTTACTTATTGCGTTTACAGCCTTGTTTACTGTAACATCTTGTATGACAGTAAAAGAATATGAAAAAGTTAACCTAAACGATCCAGATATGGCGCTAACAAGAAAAAAAGTAGATAGATTCGAAACCAATTTTCAGGTTTATAGAGAAGGTGCTTCAGGTGCAAATGGCGGAAAATCTGGTGGTGGTTGTGGCTGTAATTAATTATCTACAAAAAATAATATCATGAATAAATCGTATAAAACATTAGTGGTTTTTTTAGTTTTTACTACCATTATATTTGCTCAACAAAATGAAACTGAGACTTACAAAAAACGTGTATTAGAAACCACGGAAGTCGATTTTTTAACAAGTTATTATACCCAAGAAGGTGATAATGCAGCTGTTACAGGAGGTATTGGTAACGAACATTTAACAGATTTTACACCTACATTTGTGGTCAGTGTGCCCTTAAACGACGATGATGTTTTAACTATTGATGCTGGGGTTTCTGCATATTCTTCGGCTTCGTCCAGTAATTTAAATCCATTTAATTTTGGAGGGGAGGAGGTTGATATTTCTGAAATGGCACCATCTAATATTATTGGAAGTCCTTGGGTGGCATCTTCTGGAGCCTCAAAAAGCGATTTATGGGCTGGTATAAGTGGGGATTATTCACACAGCTCTCCTGATAGAAATACTATTTGGAATGCAGACGTTTCATTTGCTAGTGAGTATGACTATTTTTCAATTGGTTTTGGTGGTGGCATAACAAAACTTTTTAATGAAAAAAACACTACCATTAATGTTAGCACAAAAATATATTTAGATTCTTGGAAACCAGAATTTCCTATTGAGTTGAAATGGCACACTTACGTTGATGGCGATTTAAATGCTGGTGTTTTTAGAGACGTCCCTATTTATAATCAAAATGGAATAGCCATTGATAAATCTGGAGCAACTGGTTCTGTTTGGAGTCCAGATCGTTATCAAGGTATTTCAAATAAATCAAGGAACTCGTATTCAATCTCTTTTAGTTTTTCTCAAATTTTAAGTAAAAACGCTCAGGCTTCTTTGTTTTTTGATATAGTTAAACAAGATGGATGGTTAGGAAATCCTATGCAACGCGTCTATTTTTCTGATATTGATAATTTCTATATAGGAAACGCTTCCAATATTCCAAATTACAGGTCGTCATCTAATAACGACGTGTTTCAATTGGCTGATGATATAGAACGATTACCTAATAGCAGATTTAAAATCCCCATAGGATTAAGTTTTAATTACTATATAAATGAAACCTTTACCTTACGTACTTATTATCGATATTATTATGATGACTGGGGAATTAATTCGCATACCGCTAATATTGAAATCCCTATAAAAATTAATTCAAAATTTACCTTATATCCTTCTTATAGATATTATAACCAAACAGCGGCAGATTACTTTGAGCCTTTTGAAGAACATGTTTCTACAGAAAGATATTATACTTCAGATTATGATTTATCTAAATTCAGTGCCAATCAATATGGCTTTGGAATAAGTTATGCCGATATTTTTGCTAAATGGCACATTAAAAATTTTGGCTTGAAAAATATCGATTTAAAGTATAATAACTATGAACGAAATTCCGGTTTAACAGCTAATATTATTTCCTTGGGTTTTAAATTTGCTATGGATTAGTTGTTTACAAACTAGTTATAAATCTATCTTAAAGTTTTTTATTCTTCTTTATAATTGTAGTATTTTGCCATGGTTATTTGTGCAGGATTAGAGAAGGCCAATTAACGTTAATTAATACGGGTTTATGCGTCATTTTAAGGTTGCTTTTTTTACATTCTTTATTTTAAATGTTGTTTTTGGTCAAAATTTTAAGGATCCATTAATATCATTAAATGCTAAGGCTCAAGAAAAATGGGTAGATAGTGTTTATAATTCATTAACATTAAAAGAAAAAGTTGGACAATTATATACCATTCAAGTATTTTCAAAACAGGACGAAGCCACTAAAAAAATTATAATAGACTTAATAAAGGACTATCAAATAGGAGGTGTTATTTATTCAAAAGGAGATCCTGTAAGTCAGGCTAACCTAGATAATGAGCTGCAAAAGCTTTCAAAAATTCCATTACTTGTAAGTATGGATGCAGAATGGGGTTTAAACATGCGATTAGATTCAACCTTTGCTTTTCCTTGGAATATGACTCTTGGAGCCATTGATAATAACCAATTAATAGAACAAGTTGGAAAGCACATTGGAGAACATTGTAAACGTTTGGGTGTTCATTTAAATTTTGCGCCTGTTGTTGATATTAATACCAACCCTAAAAATCCTATAATCGGAAACAGGTCCTTTGGTGAAGATAGAGATAATGTTACCAACAAGGCATTAGCTTTTATGAAAGGCATGCAATCTGTTGGTGTTTTAGGCAATGCGAAGCATTTTCCTGGTCATGGAGATACCGATTCTGATTCTCATAAAACATTGCCAACTATAAATTTTGATGCTAAACGAATCGATTCCGTTGAGTTGTATCCTTATAAAAAATTAATAAAAGAAGGGCTTTCCAGTGTTATGGTAGCGCATTTAAATGTGCCAAGTTTAGAAACGCAGGGTAAATATCCTTCGTCTTTGTCAAAACACATCGTTACCAATATTTTAAAGGATTCCTTAAAATTTCAAGGACTTATTATTTCTGACGCACTTAGTATGAAAGGAGCTGCAGATTTTAATGAGTCTGGTGAAATAGATTTGGCGGCTTTTATGGCAGGAAATGATATATTACTCATGTCTGAAAACCCTTCAATAGGAATCAACAAAATTGTCGATGCTTATTATGAAGGCAAAATTTCAGAATATCGTTTAGAGTACTCTGTAAAGAAAATTCTAAAGGCAAAATTTAAAGTAGGTTTAAATCAGTATAAACCTATAGCTACCAAGCATTTGGTTGAAGATTTAAACCGTATTAAAGACCATGCTTTGTATGAAGAACTTATTGAAAATGCTATTACCGTTGTAAAAAACACATCCAATATTCTACCCTTACGAAGGTTAGAAACCAAAACCATAGCGTATGTAAAAATGGGTGATGATGATGGAACGCCCTTTTTTGAAGAGTTAAAAAAATACGGAAAAGTACATGAAGTAAAAGCCAAAAAATTAGATGAACTTTTAAACAAATTACAATCGTATAACACGGTTATTATTGGGTTTCATCGTTCAAATGCCAGTCCTTGGAAATCTTTTGAGATTTCAGACCAAGAATTGGTTTGGTTATATGAAATTGCAAGGACCCATACCCTTATTTTGGATGTGTTTGTAAAACCTTATGTGCTTTCAGATTTTAAAAGCATAGAAAACATTGAAAGTATTATTGTAAGTTACCAGAACAGTGACATTGCCCAACAAAAATCGGCTCAATTAATATTTGGAGCCATCCCTTCTAAAGGAAATTTACCAGTTTCTACCGGAGATTTTTTTAAAGCAGGTGATGGTATTCATATTAATGATTTAGAACGCTTAAGCTATACCATTCCAGAACGTGCCGGTATGAGTTCAAAAAAAATGGAAAAAATAGATTCTGTTGCCCAATATGCTATTAAAAATAGAATGACACCTGGAATTCAATTACTTGTAGCCAGAAAGGGTAAGGTTATTTACCATAAAAATTTTGGAAAGCATACTTATGAAGGTCAAGAAATGGTGACATCAAACGATATTTATGATGTGGCTTCATTAACAAAAATTCTGGCAACGTTGCCATTACTTATGGAGTTAGAAGAACAAGGTATTGTGAATTTAGATACTAAGTTATCTCAAATACTACCGGAATATAAAAATTCCAATAAAGCTAAGATAACGCTAAAGCAAATGCTATCTCATTATGCAAGACTTGCACCATGGATTCCGTTTTATGTGGCCACTTTAGATTCTGTTACAAAAAAGCCGAGCGCAAAATACTACAGAAGTACGCCTAGCAGTAAATTTAATCTTGAAGTCGCCAAAGGTTTATATTTAAGAGCTGATTATCAAGATAGTATGCAATTTATTGTTAAAGAAAGCAAGTTATTAGATAGGCTAAAATATAGATATAGCGATTTGCCATATTATATTTTAAAGAAATTTATTGAAACCCATTACGACAAACCTTTGGATGCATTAATCCAAGACCATTTTTATGAATCATTAGGCGCTAATTTAACCCTATACAATCCTTATCATAAAATAAGTAATAAAAATATTGTGCCAACAGAAATTGATGATTATTACAGAAACCAAGAAATTCATGGATACGTTCATGATATGGGAGCAGCCATGCAAAATGGCGTTGGTGGACATGCTGGAATCTTTAGCAACGCTAACGATGTTGCTAAAATTATGCAGATGTATTTGCAAAAAGGATTTTATGGCGGAAAACGCTATTTAAAACCAGAAACTATTGATAAATTTAACACCTGTTATTTTTGCAATAAAGATAATAGAAGAGGTATTGGATTTGATAAACCTCAATTACAAGATGAAGGGCCTACTTGTGGATGTGTTTCCATGGCTAGCTTTGGGCATTCAGGCTTTACGGGAACATATGCTTGGGCAGATCCCGAAAAAGATATTGTCTATGTGTTTTTAGCCAACAGAACCTACCCCAGCGCAGGAAAAAATTTATTATTAAAAGAAAATATTAGAACCGTTATTCAACGCTTAATTTATGAAGCGATAGAAGATTAATAAAGAAAAAACAATCAATTATGCGAATAGGAATTGTATGCTATCCTACTTTTGGTGGTAGTGGTGTTGTAGCAACAGAGCTTGGATTAGAGCTTTCTAAGCGAGGGCATGAAATCCATTTTATTACTTACAATCAACCCGTAAGATTGGAATTATTAAGTAATAATGTACATTACCACGAAGTAACCGTTCCAGAATATCCGTTATTTCATTATCAACCTTATGAATTGGCCTTATCAAGCAAGTTGGTCGATATGGTTAAACTTCACAATATTGAAATTTTACATGTGCATTACGCCATACCTCATGCTTATGCAGCTTATATGGCTAAAAAAATGCTACAAGAAGAAGGGATTTTTGTGCCCATTGTAACAACGCTGCACGGCACAGACATAACCCTTGTAGGGAGTCATCCTTTTTACAAACCAGCGGTGGCCTTTAGTATCAATAAATCGGATGCCGTTACAGCAGTTTCAAAAAGCTTGAAAGACGATACCATGCGTTTATTTGATATTAAAAAAAATATATCGGTCGTTCCAAATTTTATAGATTTAGATAAATATAACAATTCTTTTACAGATTGCCAGAGAGCTATGATGGCCAAAGATGACGAAAGAATCATAACCCATATAAGCAACCTTAGACCTGTAAAACGGGTTAAAGATGTTATTTCTGTTTTTTATAATATTCAAAAAGAAATACCAGCTAAACTCATGTTGGTTGGTGAAGGCCCAGAGAGGGAATATGTTGAGCTGCAATGTCAAAAATTGGGAATATCAGATAGCGTAATTTTCTTTGGAAAAAGTAATGAAATAAATAAAATTTTAGGCTTTAGCGATTTATTTTTATTGCCTTCAGAGACTGAGAGTTTTGGTTTGGCTGCATTGGAAGCCATGGCATCGAGCGTAGCCGTAATTTCCAGCAATACAGGTGGTATTCCTGAAGTAAATATTCACGGTGTATCAGGATTTTTAAGTCAAGTTGGAGATGTTGAAGATATGACCAAAAACGCACTTTATATCTTAAAAGATAAAACTCGTTTAGAAACCTTTAAAAACAACGCCAGAAAGGAAGCTTTAAAATTCGACCTTCATAAAATTGTACCTCAATACGAAGCCATTTATCAAGATACACTTTCTAAATGCTTGGTTCTGTAGCCCTTAATACATAATAAAACAGTTTAAATACTATTATGTGCTCATTTAGCGTATCTTTATAAATAGTTATTTACTAACAATTTAAATATGAATCAAATGAGAAAAAAGGCATTTCACTTAATAGTAGTTTTATTATTGAGTTTGTTTACAAGTACGGCAATGGCAACTGGTAAAAATCTGGTAGCTAAAGATAAACCAAACACAGAAATTCTAGCAGAAATTAAAACGTTGCTGAATCGTATAGATGAAATTAAAGCCATAGATAAATCCACTTTAAAATCTTCAGAGCGTAAAGAGCTTAGAAAGGAAGTTAGAGAAATTAAAAAGGAAATAAAAGCGAAAGGCGGTGGTTTATATTTGTCGGCCGGCGCTATAATTATAATTTTACTGGTTTTATTAATTTTATAATGTTAAAATAAGAAAGCGCCAATTAGGCGCTTTCTTTATGCTTTCTGTGTTGATTAAAACTGATATCGAATACTAAATGCAATATCAAAATCTAAATCATCATTGTTTAAATTATCATTACCAAAACCTAATTCAGGTCTAAAATCTAAAGACAATAATAATGGAATATCAAAGGCATATTCAATACCTATGTCTCCAGCGGCGTAAAAAAAGGTGTCGTTAACTCCATCTAAGCTCTTTTTACCATCAAAAGAACCAAGACCCCCACCAGCACCAACATACCAATTAAAATTGCCATCAAGGTTGTAAACCCATTGATACAATCCTGTGAGTTTAAAACCGTCATAATCATTGCCATTTCTCCAACCTAAATCTAATTCTAAACGGTTAGCATCGCCTAAGGCACGTTGATATGAAACCTCTGCACCCATACCGTCACTATCTCCTAAACGTAATCCAATGGCGTTTTCTGAAATGGTTTGTGCATTTGATACTGCTGTAAATCCAATAAAAATAATGACAATTAAAAATAATTTTTTCATAAGTTAAAAAGTTTTTAGTTACTATTCTATATACGGACTTATTTAAAAAAAAGCCCATATTTTTATTTCTTATTTCTCAAAAACAAAAATAACGCCAAAAATGTATTTATATTTAGCTTTGTAATAGATTTTAAATTTAGTTATTAAACTTATGGTGTTAACGCCTCATTTACAGGTATTAAATAAATCTCTTTCAGGTGAATTATTTTATGACAGTTTAATAAAATCCATATATGCCACAGATGCATCCGTTTATAGAATGCTTCCTTTGGCAGTTGCATATCCAAAAGATGAGGACGATATAAAAAAACTGATACATTTTGCCAGAAAACACAACACATCATTAATTCCCAGAACGGCCGGAACATCCTTAGCAGGCCAATGTGTTGGCAATGGAATAGTGGTAGATGTTTCAAAACATTTTACCAGAATTTTAGAGATTGATGAAATGGAACAAACCATTACAGTTCAACCTGGAGTGGTGCGCGACGAACTCAATAACTATTTAAAACCGTTTGGGTTATTCTTTAGTCCTAATACATCCACCTCAAACCGTTGCATGATTGGAGGCATGGTTGGAAATAACTCTTCTGGAACTACTTCCATCAAATACGGTGTGACCAGAGATAAGGTTTTAGAACTTCAAACTATTTTAAGTGATGGAAGTGAAGCAACTTTTAAAGAATTGTCACATATTGAATTTAAAAGTAAGACTAACGAAACCTCACTTGAAGGACATATTTATAAAACAATTTATGAAGAATTGTCACCTAAAGATGTTCAGCAACACATACAAGAAAACTTTCCAAAGCCAGAAATACACCGTAGAAATACAGGTTATGCCATTGATGAATTAATCAAGTCTGAAGTATTCTCAAACCATGGAAACCCATTTAATATGTGTCATTTGCTTGCAGGTAGTGAAGGTACGCTAGCATTTACAACAGCCATTAAACTAAAACTTGATAGAATCTTAAAAAAAGAATCCGTGATGGTTTTAGCACATTTTTCGAGTATTGAAAATTGCTTAAAGGCAGTCGAACCACTGATGCAACACGATTTATTTACATGTGAAATGATGGACAAAACCATCTTAGACTGCACTAAACATAATAAAACACAGCAAGCAAACAGAGCCTTTATTGAAGGAGATCCCAAAGCTATTTTAATGTGTGAAGTTAAAGGAGATTCACTGCAAGAAGCTGAAATGCAAGCTAATGTATTAATTTTAGATTTAAAAAACAGCGCTTTAAGTTATGCTTACCCAAAATTGATCGGCGATGAAATTGAGAGAGCAGTACAGTTGCGTAATGCCGGTTTAGGCTTGTTGGGCAATATTATAGGCGACAAGAAATCAGCGGCTTGTATAGAAGATACAGCCGTTGCATTACCAGATTTAGCTAATTACATTCATGATTTTACAGCTTTAATGAAAAGCCATCATCAAGATGTTATTTATTATGCACATGCTGGTGCCGGTGAATTGCATTTGCGCCCAACGTTAAATTTAAAAAAGAGTGAAGATGTTAAACTATTTCGAAAAATTACTACGGATGTTGCCCATCTTGTAAAGAAATATAAAGGTTCTATGAGTGGTGAGCATGGGGATGGAATTGTAAGAGCTGAATTTATTTCGTTGATGATTGGTGAAGCAAATTACCATATTTTAAAGCGTATTAAAACGGCCTTTGACCCTGACAATGTATTAAATCCTGGAAAAATAGTAGATTCATTTCCTATGGACAAATCCTTACGTTATGAACCAGATAGAAAGGAGCCAGAAATTAAAACCTTGTTAGATTTTTCCTCATCATTAGGAATTCTTCGCGAAACTGAAAAATGTAATGGTTCTGGAGATTGTAGAAAATTACCTGAGTTTGGTGGCACCATGTGCCCAAGTTACAGAGCTACCAGAAATGAAAAAGACACCACAAGAGCCAGAGCCAATGCCTTGCGTGAGTTTTTAACACATTCAAACAAACCCAATAAATTCAATCATCAAGAACTTAAAGAGGTTTTCGATTTGTGCTTAAGTTGTAAAGCCTGCGCCAGTGAATGTCCAAGTAGTGTGGATGTGGCCAGTTTAAAAGCAGAGTTTCAATATCAATATCAAAAAGAAAATGGTGTGTCCTTGAGAACCAAATTGTTTGCTTTTAATAACCAATGCAATCAATTGGGAAGTCAGTTTCCAAAGCTTACAAATTTTATGTTTTCAAATACCTTAACAGCATCATTCATAAAAAAAATAGTTGGAATTGCCCAAGAAAGAAGTCTGCCGTTAATATCAAATAAAAGTTTAAGTAAACACATACAATTAACCGATAAACAAAATGTTAATAAAAAATATATTAAATCAGTATATTTTTTTAATGATGAGTTTACCAATTTTTTAGATACCTCTGTTGGTTTAGATACCTTAGCACTTTTAGAAGCATTAAACTATGAAGTAAAATTTATAAATCACGAAGAATCCGGACGTGCCTTTATCTCAAAAGGATTATTAGAGCAAGCCAAAGCATTAGCCAATAAAAACGTGTTTATTTTCAAAGATATTATTTCTAAAGAAACCCCATTAGTAGGCATAGAACCCTCGGCTATTTTATCGTTTAAAGACGACTATTTAAAATTAGCAGACAACAAAGTTTCGGCAGAGCTTATTGCCAAAAACACCTTTTTAATAGAAGAGTTTCTCCAAAAGGAAATTGAATTAGGGAATATTAAATCAGAACAATTTACAAAAGAAGCAAAAACCATCAAGTTTCATGGGCATTGTCATCAAAAGGCCTTGAGCAATCAAATGTCTAGTTTTGCAGTTTTAAATTTACCCGAAAATTACAAGGTTACTATCATACCAAGCGGATGCTGTGGTATGGCTGGAAGTTTTGGGTATGAAAAGGAACATTATGAGGTTAGCATGGCTATTGGAGAACAAACGCTTTTTCCAGCCATAAAAAAGGCCTCAAAAGACACTATTATTGCAGCCAATGGTACCAGTTGTAGGCATCAAATCAAAGATGGTACTCAGCGTATGGCGTATCATCCCATAACCATTTTAAGGCAAGCATTAATCTAATTTTTTTGAAGTATTTAGCAACAACAATTTTTGTTTCTCTTAGAATAAATTTACTTTAGCAACAAAATTATTTTTTATGGCAGGAAATTCCTTTGGAAAACTATTCAAATTAACCACATATGGAGAATCGCATGGTCCTGCTTTAGGAGGTGTTATTGATGGTTGTCCGGCTGGAATAACATTAGATTTAGAGGCCATTCAGCAAGAATTGGACCGAAGAAAACCAGGACAATCTTCCATTGTTACCCAACGAAAAGAACCCGATACGGTTACATTTCACTCAGGAATTTTTGAAGGCATAACCACTGGAATGTCCATTGGCTTTGTTATAGAAAATACCAATCAAAAATCTCATGATTACTCTCATATTAAAGACAGTTATCGGCCAAGTCACGCCGATTATGTGTATGATAAAAAATATGGGGTAAGAGATTACAGAGGTGGCGGACGAAGCTCTGCAAGAGAAACTGCTTGTCGCGTGGTTGCTGGCGCTATTGCCAGGCAAATGCTCAAAGACGTCCAAATTAAAGCCTATGTTTCTGCCGTAGGCACTATGAAACTTAATAGACCTTATCAGGAGTTAGACCTAAACAATACAGAAACCAATATAGTACGTTGTCCAGATTCAGACATGGCTTCAAAAATGGAAACATATATCAAAGAAGTTCGAGCTAAAGGCGATACAGTTGGTGGTATTGTAAGCTGTGTTATCAAACATGTTCCCGTTGGTTTGGGCGAACCTGTTTTTGATAAATTACATGCCGAATTGGGTAAAGCTATGCTATCCATTAATGCTGTAAAAGGTTTTGAATATGGCAGTGGTTTTGCAGGCAGCACCATGTATGGCAGCCAGCATAACGATGCTTTTAATGCCGATGGCACCACAAGAACCAACTTTTCTGGAGGCATTCAAGGTGGTATTAGTAATGGCATGGATATCTACTTTAATGTAGCATTTAAACCAGTGGCAACACTCATTCAAAAATATGAAACCATCGATAAAGATGGTAACTATGTAGAAATGCAAGGAAAAGGGCGCCATGACCCTTGTGTGGTTCCAAGAGCGGTGCCTATTGTTGAAGCCATGGCAGCGTTGGTTATAGCAGATTTTTGGTTGCAAAATAAAGTGGCCAATTTGTAGCTATTTCCTGCTTTCGGCAGTCGCTCTCTGCGAGGAGCTCCAACAAATGCCTCAATCAGGGCTAGGGTGTAGTCTTCAATCATTAAAATATCAGTCTAAATTTAGATTTATCATATGAAAAAATTAGCATTGCATTGGAAAATATTAATAGGAATGACCCTTGGTATTATATGGGCTTTATTATCAAGTTCATTAGGATGGAGTGCTTTTACCATTAACTGGATTGATCCATTTGGTACTATTTTTATAAACCTTTTAAAGCTTATCGCAGTACCGCTAGTGTTATTTTCTATCATTAGTGGTGTTGCCAATATTGGTGATCCTGCCAGTTTAGGACGCATGGGCGGCAAGACACTCCTTATTTATCTCATTACCACAGTCATGGCAATTTCCCTAGGCTTGTTGTTAGTTAATGTTATAAAACCTGGAAAGTTAATTGATGAACAGAGTAGAATAGACAATAGAATTAGCTATGAAATCTGGGCAAGTTCACAAGGTTATCAAATTAAAGATGGCATCAATTATCTACAAGATCCAGCATTTTTTGAGCGTGCTCAGGAAATTTCAAAATTATCAAAGGTTGAATTAAAAGAAGCTTCGGTTTCAGATAAATTAGAAAAGGCAACCCAAAGAAAAGAAACAACGCCATTACAACCTTTGGTTGATATTGTGCCAGATAACTTTTTTTATTCTCTGTCTAATAACGGATTGATGTTGCAAATTATCTTTTTTGCCATTTTTTTCGGCGTTTGTTTATTGTTTATACCCAACGAGAAATCTCAACCTGTTTTAAGCCTAGTTGATGGTATTAATGAGGTCTTTTTAAAAATGGTTGATATAGTGATGCAGGCTGCACCTTTTTTTGTTTTTGCCTTATTGGCTGGTGTGGTAAGCAAAATGGCTGGAGATGATATTGGTAAAGTGGTCGAAATTTTTAAAGGTTTGAGTTGGTATTCATTAACTGTTTTAATAGGGCTTTTACTCATGATATTTGTGGTATATCCAAGCATCTTAAAAGCATTTGTTAAAAAAATATCTTACAAAGGGTTTTTTAAAGCCATGAGTCCGGCGCAAACCTTAGCCTTTTCAACCTCCAGTAGTGCGGCTACCTTGCCGGTCACTATGGAATGTGTTGAGCAAAACCTTGGGATCAATAAAAAAATAAGCAGTTTTGTGTTGCCCATTGGTGCTACTGTTAATATGGATGGCACCAGTTTATATCAAGCGGTTGCGGTTATTTTCTTAGCACAAATGCATATGATAGATTTAACCTTTCAACAACAAATAGTCATTGTTCTTACCACAACCTTGGCATCTATTGGGTCTGCAGCTGTACCCAGTGCAGGTTTGGTCATGCTTATTATTGTGTTAGATTCTGTGGGTTTAAATCCCGCTTGGATAGCCATTATTTTTCCGGTAGATAGAATTTTAGATATGTTTAGAACCGTGGTGAATGTAACGGGCGATGCTACGGTTTGTACTATCATTGCAGATGGAGAACATATGTTGGATTATATTGATGAGAAAGATCCAACGGAAACCTTCGATTTAGATTCTTAATATTCAATGTATGTCAAATCTTATCATTTCAAATCCAGTCGTTTCTGTAAGTTGGTTGCATTCAAATATAAATGCTGAAAATTTAATTATTCTAGATGCCAGCATCCCAAAAGTTACTGGAGATAATGCTTCCAATCTTGAGCTTCAGATCCCTAAGGCTCGTTTTTTCGATTTAAAAATGGCGTTTAGTAATACTTCTGCACCATTTCCAACCACGTTTCCTTCCGAAGCGCAATTCACAAAATCGGCTCAAGCCTTAGGCATTAATAAAAATAGTGCTATTGTGGTTTATGATGAGCAAGGCATTTATTCAAGTGCCAGAGCATGGTGGCTGTTTAAAGCTATGGGCCATGATAATGTTGCTGTTTTAAATGGTGGATTACCAGAATGGATTAAAGCTGGTTATAAAACACAATCTAAAATAGAAAACAATGCTAGTATAGGCAATTTTCAAGCCCATTACAAACCAGGATTTATGAAATATTTTGATGATGTAAAAATCGCCTCTTCAAAAAAATCTCATCTCATCATGGATGCACGCTCTGAAGCCAGATTTAAAAGTTTGGAAGCCGAACCCAGAGCAGGTTTAAGAAGTGGTACCATTCCAAATTCTGTTAATTTGCCTTTTGAAGACTTATTAAACGGAAATGTATTGATTTCAGAAGAAGAAATTAAAACTAAA
>PFKE01000019.1 GCA_002784145.1 Flavobacteriaceae bacterium CG_4_10_14_3_um_filter_33_47
AAGAAGCCTTCTTTAAATATAACGCCGATGGAATCTAACCAACTAACTTTATGGGCTGCTTAAACATTATTCACGTTAATATACTAAGTATAAATTAATAACAACTATTCAGTGGAAAACGCAATCGATTTCGTATAGAATTCATTGAAAATCAGCAATAAAACCAAAAAAATACAATGATAAAACAATAATTTATTGTTAATTTTATTAAGTTCTTTAAGTTTTCAGTTCTTAATATTATCAAATTGATAATTCTTTCATCTTAAACCCTTTAAAATTTATCATGTTTGGAATTGTTTCATAAATTTGCCTCGTTAATTAATAAAATTGAATTATGGCTATTACAAAACAATATTTAAAAAGCAAACCAGTATGTAAAGTAACTTTTATAGTTCCTGCAGAAGATGCAAGCGAAGTAAAAGTTGTTGGTACCTTTAATGATTGGGATACTGAAGTTGAAGGACTTAAAAAATTAAAAAACGGAACTTTTAAAGGAACTGTTGACTTGGTGACAGGAAATTCTTATGAGTTTAAATACATCGTTGATGGTGTGTATGTAAATGATTCTGAAGCAGATGCGTATTTATGGAATGATTTTGCTTCGGCTGAAAATGGGGTGATAAACCTTTAAATTAAAAACGAAAATTAACTAAAAGGCTTTCATTAAATTTATGAAAGCCTTTTTAATTTATATGGCAACAATTCCTTTTATATGCGGATATGGGCTGTAATCTACTAAAGTAAAATCTTCAAAAGTAAAATCAAAAATGTTTTTAATTTCCGGATTTAAAATCATTTTAGGTAAAGGTCTTGGCGTTCTTGAAAGCTGAAGTTCCAATTGTTCTACATGATTATTGTAAATATGGGCATCGCCAAAAGTATGGATAAATTCACCAGCTTCAAACCCACAAACTTGAGCCATCATCATAGTAAATAAAGCGTAAGAAGCAATATTAAAAGGGACTCCTAAAAAAATATCTGCACTACGTTGATAAAGCTGACATGATAATTTTCCTTCAGCAACATAAAATTGAAAAAATGCATGACATGGCGGTAAAGCGGCTTTACCATTGGCTACGTTTTCTCCAAATGATTTTGAAGTATCTGGTAAAACGGACGGATTCCAGGCAGAGACCAACATGCGTCTGCTGTTTGGATTTTTTTTTAAGGTATCAACAATTTCGGTTATTTGATCAATCTCATCAAGGTTCCAGTTACGCCATTGCTGACCGTAAACAGGCCCTAAATCTCCGTTTTCATCGGCCCATTCATTCCATATTCTAACGCCATTTTCAGTTAAATAATTAATGTTGGTGTCTCCTTTTAAAAACCAAAGAAGCTCATAAATAATGGATTTTAAATGAAGTTTTTTTGTGGTTACCATGGGAAATCCTTCGCTTAAATCAAAACGCATTTGATACCCAAAAACGCTTTTGGTCCCTGTACCTGTGCGGTCTCCTTTCTCATGTCCGTTAGTTAAAACATGTCTTACAAGTTTGTGATATTGTTTCATACGTGTTTTCCACATGCGTGGAAATATCATTAAGGTTTAAAAAAATAAAAATAGAAAAAAGGCTTGAACTGAAAAGTTTGTACTCTTAAATGATATTAAAAGTTATTAACCATTAACCAATAATCATTCCAGCAATGGTAGCCGATAATAACGAAGCAATCGTTCCTCCTATAAGCGCCTTTATACCAAAAGCCGAAAGTGTTTTGCGTTGTCCAGGTGCTAAAGAACCAATGCCTCCAATTTGGATGCCTATCGATGCAAAATTTGCAAATCCACAAAGCATGTAGGTCGCCATAATTATTGACTTTTCAAATTTGAAGTGTATGGAGTTAGCCATATTTTTAAGATCAGCCAATTGAATGTAACCCACAAATTCACTTGCTGCCAGTTTTATACCCAACAATTGTCCCATAAGTGCCATATCTTCTTTAGCTACACCTATAAGCCACATTAATGGCGAAAACAGGTAGCCTAAAACAAATTCTAATGAAAATGCCGAGTAAGGAGTATTATTTGAAATCCATAAATTAAGACCTCCTATGGTTCCTATTTTTCCAAAACCATAATTTATCATCGCTATAAAGGCAACAAAAACCAATAACATGGCGCCTACATTGGCAGCTAGTTTTAACCCTTCAGTGGTTCCGTTGGCAATGGCATCTAAAAAGTTTGAACCAATATTTTCTTGAGATACTTCTAAAGATGAATCTATGGTTTCTTCTTGCGGATATAACATTTTAGAAATTACAATAGCGCCTGGAGCTGCCATAACTGAGGCAGTTAATAAATGTTTGGCGTAAAATATTTTCATAACCGGATCATCACCGCCTAAAAACCCTATATAGGCAGCTAATACGCCTCCGGCAACCGTTGCCATGCCCCCAACCATGACCAGTAAAATTTCTGATTTAGTCATTCGTTCCAGATAGGCCTTAATCATTAATGGCGCTTCAGTTTGCCCTAAAAATATATTACCAGCAACGCTTAAACTTTCAGCTCCTGAAATTCCAAGAAGTTTGGTTAAAACCCATGCCAATCCTTTTACCACAATTTGAATGACTCCAAGATAAAACAAGACAGATGTTAGTGCTGAAAAGAAAATAATAGTTGGCAATACTTGAAACAAAAAAATGAATCCATAACTTTCAACATTCATCATATCTCCTAACAAAAAGACACTTCCGGCTTGCGTAAACTCTAATATTTTTACAAAAATCTTTCCTACAAATTCAAAACCAGATTGAATAAAAGGCACTTTAAGAACACCAATGGCCAATAACAGCTGTGCCAATAAGCCAAAACTTACTGTTTTCCAGTTGATGGCTTTTCTGTTTTTACTTAGAATGAAAGAAATTAAAAGCAAGACAAACATTCCTAGAACGCCACGGAATAAACTGTCTATTGAAAATCCACTAACAGGAATTATAGAATCAATGGTTACTTTGGCTGCTTCAATGGGACTTTGAGCTAAAGCAGTTGTTTGAGTTGTTAAGGTATCAATGGAGTTAGAAATAATTTTAGAGCTATGGTTTAAAGTATCTTCGCTAGAACTTTGATGGATGTTTTGAGCTAATATGGTTGAATTGAATCCAAAAAAAACAGCTATTAAAGCCAGTAAAATACGTTTCATACGCTCAATTTTCAGTATTGTTTAAAATCAGATTAAAGGCTTCAATTTTTTAAATGCTTAATTAATATGATTTAATGATTATCGTTTAGAAATCTCGTCTCTTATATGGGCGGCTTTTTCATAATCTTCATTCGCCACGGCTTCGTCTAACATTTTATGAAGCTCTTCTAATGTTTTTGATTTGTAGTTTTCTTTTGGGGCATTTAATTCAAGTTCATCTGCTAATAAATCGTCCACTAAAATGCTGTCTTGTTCATCTTCATCTTCTTTCTTTGGATTAACTTTTAAGTAGATACCAGCTTTATCCAAAATGTTTTTATAGGTAAATATAGGTGCTTGAAAACGCAATGCTAATGCAATGGCATCGCTGGTTCTGGCATCAATAATCTCTTCTATCTTATCGCGCTCGCAAATTAAACTGGAGTAAAAAACGCCATCAACCAACTTATGAATAATGACTTGTTTAACCACAATATCAAATCTATCAGCAAAATTTTTGAATAAATCGTGTGTTAATGGTCTTGGAGGACGAATTTCTTTTTCGAGAGCAATGGCAATAGATTGTGCTTCAAAAGCTCCAATGACAATAGGCAGTTTTCGGTCTCCATCAACTTCATTTAAAATTAGGGCGTAGGCACCATTTTGTGTTTGGCTGTAGGATATTCCTTTTATGTTAAGTCTTACTAAACTCATAAATTTATAAAACACAAAGAACCGTTTAAATTTGGAATTTCGCAACTACCTTTTGAAGATAAAGATTAAAATGCCAAATTAAACAGCTTTTTTGTAATGACAATGTAGAAAAAAATATTTATTGTTGAGCTTTAAATGCTTTTAATTTTTCTATAAGTTGAGGTACAACTATAAAAGCATCGCCAACAACGCCATAATCTGCAGCCTTGAAAAAAGGTGCTTCTGCATCTGTATTTATAACAACTTTTACTTTTGAAGCATTTATACCTGCTAAGTGTTGAATGGCACCAGAAATTCCTATAGCAATGTATAAATTTGAAGCTACTGGTTTTCCTGTTTGTCCCACATGTTCAGAATGAGGTCTCCAGCCTAAATCTGAAACTGGTTTTGAACAGGCTGTTGCAGCTCCTAAAACATCGGCTAATTCTTCAACCATTCCCCAATTTTCAGGACCTTTTAATCCACGGCCAGCTGAAACTACTGTTTCCGCATCTGCTATGGTTACTTTATTTGAAGCTTTATCAACTGATTCCACATGAATGCCTGAGTCTGGAATAGAAGGCGAAAAATCTTCAGACGTTAAACTAGTTTTGTTTTCTTTTAAACCAAAACTGTTTTTAGAAATGCCCAACAGTTTTACATCTGTATTTATTTGAAACATTTCATAGGCTTTATTTGTAAAAGCAGTACGTTTTACAACAAAAGGTGATGTACTTATTGGTGCCTCTAAAACATTGGTGGCAAAACCAGCATTTAAATCAATAGATAAAAGAGGTGCTAAATATTTACTGTTTACGCTTGAACTAACAACTACAACCTTAGCGCCTTCTTTTTTTGCTGCTTGTTGAATAACACTAGCATATATTTTGGCATTAAAAGGTTCTAATGCTGTATTAGAAACTTTTAAAACTTTGCTAACACCATAGGTTCCTAATTCAGAAGTATCGTTGGCATTGATAGTAATGGCGGTTACTGTAGTTCCTAATTGATCAGCAACTGCTTTGGCATAAGATGCCACTTCAAAAGCTGTTTTTTTAAGACGTCCTTGGTCTGATTCTGTATATACTAAAACTGACATATATTTTTTAAATTTTGAATTGTGGGTTTTTAAATAACTTTTGCCTCATTATGTAAAAGGCTAATGAGTTCATCTAAATTATCAGGAGAAACCAATTTTACGGCTCCTTTTTGTGCTGGTTTTTCAAACTTTACCGAGGCTGTTTCAGGGGCTACATCTATGGGTTCTAAAACAGTTAAAGGTTTTTGACGAGCCATCATAATGCCGCGCATATTAGGAATTCTTAAATCACTTTCTTCGACTATCCCTTTTTGCCCACCTATAATTAATGGGAGTGATGTGGAAACCGTTTCTTTTCCGCCATCAATTTCTCTCATAACTTTCGCTGAGTTACCATCCACTTCTAGGCCTATACAATTATTTACAAAATTAGAATTGGTTAATCCAGCAATCATACCTGGAACCATGCCTCCATTGTAATCTATAGATTCACGGCCAGCTATAATTAAATCGTAACCACCATCTTTAACTACTTTTGCTAATTGTTTTGCTACTGAAAAACCATCTGTTGCAGGGGTATTTATTCTTATAGCAGCATCTGCGCCAATAGCCAAGGCTTTACGTAATGTTGGTTCGGTTTCTGCACCACCCACATTAATAACCGTTACTTCAGCACCTTGTTTTTCTTTAAACCACATGGCGCGTGTTAAACCAAATTCATCATTTGGATTAATTACAAATTGAACACCATTGGTGTCAAATTTGGTGTTGTCATCTGTAAAATTAATTTTTGATGTAGTGTCCGGAACATGACTGATACATACTAATATTTTCATTTTGAGTAATTTATATGTTTTTATTTGTTTAATAATGAATCTTGGTTAATAAATTAAAAACCAAAACCATAGTTTAAGAACCACGAAGTTAATTATTTATTTTTGAATATTTACTATGCGTGCATAATAAATTTTAAATAGCTCTTTTAGGAATAGTATTTCATTTATTGTTATTTTTGCAACTCGAATTAAAAATAATTTAATGAAGACAATTCAATTTAGAGAAGCTATTTGCGAGGCCATGAGCGAAGAAATGCGTCGCGATGAAAGCGTATATTTAATGGGTGAAGAAGTTGCAGAATATAATGGTGCCTATAAAGCTTCGAAAGGGATGTTGGATGAATTTGGTCCTAAACGCGTTATAGATACTCCTATTGCAGAGCTAGGTTTTGCTGGTATTGCTGTGGGTTCAACCATGACAGGAAACAGGCCTATTGTAGAGTACATGACTTTTAACTTTTCTCTTGTTGGTATTGATCAAATTATTAACAACGCTGCTAAAATAAGACAAATGTCTGGAGGCCAGTTTAAATGCCCCATTGTATTTAGAGGGCCAACAGCATCTGCAGGACAATTAGGAGCAACACACTCGCAAGCTTTTGAAAGTTGGTTTGCAAATACGCCTGGTTTAAAGGTTATTGTACCATCAAACCCATATGATGCGAAAGGATTATTAAAATCGGCCATTCGTGATGATGATCCTGTTATTTTTATGGAAAGCGAGCAAATGTATGGCGACAAAGGCGAAGTGCCTGAAGGCGAATATACCATTCCTATTGGCGTAGCCGATATTAAAAGAGAAGGAACCGATGTTACCATTGTTTCTTTTGGAAAAATAATTAAAGAAGCCTACATTGCTGCCGATGAACTTTCTAAAGAAGGTATATCCTGTGAAATTATAGACTTGCGTACCGTAAGACCAATGGACAAAGAAGCCATTTTAAAATCGGTTAAAAAGACTAATAGACTTGTAGTATTAGAAGAAGCATGGCCATTTGGAAATGTCTCGACAGAGATTACATACATCGTTCAGTCTGAAGCTTTTGATTATTTAGATGCTCCTATTATTAAAATTAATACGGCGGATACTCCGGCGCCTTATTCACCTGTTTTATTGGCAGAATGGCTACCAAATAGCGACGATGTCATTAAAGCTGTAAAAAAGGTGTTATACAAATAAATTGATAAAATTTACGTTATATAAACTTCATTAGCATGATTGTTGATGAAGTTTTTTTTGTACTATGAAAATAAAAATAATTTTAGCCCTTTTTTTCCTTGGATTTTTTTCCTCATTTGCTCAAACAAAAGTAAGTGGATATGTCTTTGACGAATATAATGACCCCATCTCTTTTGCCAACGTTATTTTTAAAGGATCAACCCTGGGCACCATTACAGACGAGAATGGTAAGTTTTATTTAGAATCTGATAATACTTGGCAAACATTAACGGTCTCTTTTATGGGCTTTAAAACCCTTGAAGTAACTTTAAGAAAAAAAGTTAATTATGATTTAAAATTTACCTTAATTGAGGAAGCATCACAATTGGATCAAGTGCATATTGTTACAGGAAAACAATCCAAAAAAAACAATCCTGCAATAGATTTACTCAAGAAAATATGGGCTCACAAAAGAAAGAATGGCTTAAAACAATTCAATCAGTATCAATATGATAAATATGAAAAGGTAGAATTTGACATCAATACCATTGATAGCGCCCTTATAAAGAGTAAACTTTTTAAAGGCATGGAGTTTGTTTTTCAACAAGTTGATACGTCTAGGGTTACTGGAAAAACCTATCTGCCCATGTTTATTAACGAAGCTGTTTCAACCGTATATGGGGATAATATTATCAACAAAGAGAAAGACGTTTTAAATGGAAATAAAAACTCAGGGTTTAGTAACAATCAAATCATCATAGATTTTGTTGACGATTTGTATTCAGATTATAATGTGTATGACAACTACTTGAAATTTTTTGATAAAAGTTTTGTAAGCCCACTCTCTAGAACAGGTATTAATACCTACAATTACGTGCTTTCGGATAGTGCTTTTATAGACAATAAATGGTGCTATAACATTATTTATTACCCAAGAAGAAAAAACGAATTAACCTTTAAAGGCAATTTTTGGGTTGCCGATACCACCTATGCAATCAAAGAAATTAACCTGCAAGCATCAAAAAGCGCCAACATCAACTGGGTTAAGGAAATTTATATAGAGCAAGAGTTTGAGGTCTTAAACGATTCATTATTTCTAGTGAAACGCGATTATATGATGTCTGATTTTGCTCTAAATAAAAAAGAAAAATCCAGGGGCGTTTATGGTAAAAGAACCACACTTTACAATCGTTATGAGTTTGATAAACCACTAGAAAGGAAGTTTTATGATGAAGAAGTTTATAATTACGACAAAGATGTATATGATAGAGATGAAGCTTTTTGGACTGAAAACCGACTAGAAGATTTAAATAAAGACGAAAAAGGCGTTTACAAAATGTTAGACACCTTAAAAACCGTTAAAAAATTTAAACGCCTCTATAATTTAGGAAGCATCTTAGCCTCAGGCTATATTGAGTTTAATAAATTACCTTTAGATTATGGCCCTATTTTTTCAACTTTTGGTTTTAATGAAGTTGAAGGTCTTAGACTTAGAACTGGAGGAAGAACCTATTTCGGACCCAATGATCTTTGGCGCTTAGAAGGATTTTTAGCCTACGGATTTGATGATGATAAATTTAAATATGGGATATCTGGAAAGTGGCTGTTAGACAAAAAAAACAGACTTATAATTTCTGGAGGAAATAGGCGAGATGTAGAACAAATTGGAGCAAGTTTAACAACTTCAACAGACGTTTTAGGGAGAAGTTTAGCATCTTCATCGGTTGTTGGTACCGGTACAAATGACAAACTTACTTCCATAAATTTAACAAGTTTAGCCATTGAATTTGAACCTTGGCGAAACTTTATTTTTAAATTAGGTGGCAATTACAGAACTTTACAATCCGCATCACCTACCTTTAGTCTAGATTACAATACCCCCGCTGGCATAGCATCTCAAATAAAACAATACGAAACCAATGTTTCCATCTTTTATTTCCCAAAAAGAAAAATGAGTGGTTATGGCGTAGAAAGACGTGAAGCTAATGACGACTTTGCACGCATTTTTGCTCAAGTAAGTCGTGGCGATAAAAGTATGTTTGCAAGTGATTTTAATTACACCAAACTGCAAATGTCTTACAGGCAGCCTTTACAAGTTGGAGGTTTTGGAAGGCTAACCACAACGCTTGAAGCTGGAAAAACTTTTGGAGAAGTCCCTTTAGGATTGCTAAGTGTTATTCCTGGAAATCAATCGTATTTCTCCATATATAATACCTTTTCGCAATTAGATTTTTATGAATTTGTATCCGATACTTATACATCCATAAATCTTGAACATAATTTTAACGGAAGATTCTTTTCTAGAATTCCTTTTTTAAGGCAGTTTAACCTTCGAGAGATTGTTGGTATAAGAGGTGTTTGGGGAGACATTTCAAACAAAAATATAGCTTTAAACACAACAACAAACCCCAATAGTATTCCTTTAGTAGCGCCCAATAACAAGGCCTATTATGAGTACAGTTTTGGTGTAGGGAATATTTTTAAAATTTTCAGAATAGATTTTAATTTCAGAGGTAATTATCTCGATAATCCAGATGCAAGAAAATTTGGTGTAACGGGTACGTTTGGGTTTTATTTCTAAAATTTTAAAAGGCATTTTTTAGCCAATTCTATGGCTTTTGAAATGTCTTTCACAACAAATTCTTCATCAAGAATTAAAAACAACTCGTTTTTTTCAAAATCAGATCTAAGAGTTTCACTGATACCCGAAAGAATGACATGAATACCTTTTAGTTTGTAGGTTGTAATAATCTCTTTTAAACTTTGATATCCTGTGGCATCTATCATAGGCACATAACGCATTCTAATAATAATAATTTTAGGTTCTTGATTTGTATTTGTTATGGTTTCCTGAAATTGTCGCGCTGCACCAAAAAAAAGGGGGCCATTAATTTCATAAAGTAACGCTCCTTTGGGCAAATCAACCAATTCTTCATCAAACAAATGTTCACCATTGACAGTATCAGTCAAGATGTTTTGAACTTGAACCGACTCACTCATTCGTTTCATAAACATAAAACTTGAAAGAACAATGCCTATTTATATGGCAATAACCAAATCAAAAATTACAGTTAATAAAAAGGTGGTAAGCATGATGATAATATCCATTCTACTACCTTTTAAAATGGACTTAAATTGTCGCCATTCACTCATGTGATAAGCTACAATAATTAAAATACCAGCTAAACATGAAAGAGGAATTAATTTAGCATAAGGTCCAAAAAGCAACATGATGGCTAATAAAATAAAAGCGTGAATAATACTGGCAATAGGGGTTCTTCCGCCATTTTTAACATTGGTAGCAGTTCTGGCAATGGCTCCTGTTGCGGGAATACCACCAAAAAGAGAAGAAGCAACGTTAGCCGCTCCTTGAGCTATTAATTCGATATTAGATCTGTGTTTTCCGCCTATCATTGAATCTGAAACTACCGCAGAAAGTAAAGATTCGATGCTTCCTAATAGAGCAATGGCAAAAGCAGGTTGAATAAGCGCCTGAATGGTGTTAAAATCTACTTTTGGAAATGAAGGCATATTAAAACTATTCGGAATTACACCAAAATTACTCTCAATAGTATCCACAGGAATTTTAAATAGTTGTACTACTATGGTAGAAATTAATATGGCTATGATAGATTCCGGTATTTTTTTTGCAAATTTTTGAAAGGCTAACATTAAAACAATGGTGCCTGCTGTAATGGCAACGGAATACCAATTAACACTGTTAAAATTCTTAAAATATAAGGCCTATTTATCAATAAAATCGGCTGGGACTTTAGAAATTTCTAAGCCAAAAAAATCATTCATTTGTGAAGAAAAAATAATTAAGGCAATACCACTTGTAAATCCTACAATGAGCGAATAAGGCACAAATTTTAATAAATTTCCTAGTTTGGCAAGTCCAAAACCAACCATGATAAATCCAGCTATAAAGGTGGCTATGGTTAAGCCATTTAATCCCATATTGTTCTACAATGCCATAAACAATAACAATAAAAGCACCTGTTGGACCACCAATCTGAACTCGGCTGCCACCAAATGATGAAATAATAATTCCTGCAATAATGGCGGTAATTATGCCTTTTTCTGGAGAAACACCAGAAGCAATGGCAAATGCAATGCTAGAGGTAATGCAACAATTCCAACAATGATACCTAAAAGAGAATCTTTTATTAATGTTTCTTTTGAAACACCTTGTTTTAGAATTGAAAATAATTTTGGGGTAAATTCTTTACTCGTTTTCATGATAAGATAATAATTGGTAATAAGCAGCTTTTTTTAAAGAGAAGTTCAATCACGAATGTAGTTGTTTTTCTTCGATTTTTTTAATGTTTGTTGTTAATTCATTGCATGATTAGCACAATTTTTTCTTCTTTTTAAAAAGTTTTAAAACAACGGTCATTTTGTTGCTTAATCTTTAAGGGTTGAGTATCTTTGCTGTGCATTTACAAATGCCTCAAAAAAAGAAAATCATTATAATTTATAAGATTAATTATGACAAAGAAAAAAGAACTAACCTTTGATGTGTTAATAGAAATCCCAAAAGGAAGTAGAAATAAGTACGAATATGATTTTACTTTACATAAAATTCGTTTTGATAGAATGTTGTTTTCTTCAATGATGTATCCTGGAGATTACGGGTTTATTCCTGAAACTTTAGCATTAGATAAAGACCCACTGGATGTTTTGGTCTTAGGTACAGAACCTACCTTTCCAATGGTTGTGATGGAAGTAAAACCCATCGGTGTGTTCCATATGACTGATGAAAAAGGACCTGATGAAAAAATTATTTGTGTGCCAATTTCAGACCCAATTTGGAGTCAAAACAATGATATAAGTGATTTAAATCCTCACAGATTGAAGGAAATTGAGCACTTTTTTCAAGTATATAAAGACCTAGAAGAGAAAAAAGTTGATGTAGGTGGTTGGGGAAGCGCAGAAGAGGCTATTGAAATTTACCATAATTGTGTAAGACGTTACGATGAAAGTGATCACAAGAAAAAAAGAACATTTACTATCTAAATTATTAGATTCATAAATTATCCCATAAAAAATAAAACCATCTTAATTTAAGGTGGTTTTTTTTATCAATTATATTTTACTAATTTTAGCCGTTTCAAAAAAAATTTACTAACTACTAATCAATTAAAATGGAATTATTAATAAAATTTTTACCTGCTTTTGGAGTCTTAGGTCTTATATTCGTTTTTGTTAAAAATGTCTGGATTACCAAACAGGAGGTAGGTACTCCAAAAATGGTTAACATAGCCAAACACATTGCAGATGGGGCCATGTCATTTTTAAAAGCTGAATATAAAATTTTAGCAATTTTTGTGGTTGCTGTGGCCATCTTATTATTTTTTAAAGGAAATTCTGAGTTTCAACAATTGGATGAAGCTACAGGTCAACCAATTTCTCATTGGATGGTAGCACTATCCTTTGTGGTAGGAGCTGTTTGTTCTGCTTTAGCTGGTTTTATTGGAATGCGTGTTGCAACAAAAGCAAACGTAAGAACGACTCAAGCCGCAAGAACATCTTTAGGTAAAGCCTTAGAAGTGGCTTTTGCTGGAGGAGCTGTTATGGGACTAGGTGTAGTTGGATTAGGTGTAATAGGGCTTAGTGGGCTATTTATGATTTATCAAGAAATATGGCCAGGTTCAGAAAATATCCCCATGGTTTTAAACGTGCTTTCTGGGTTTTCTTTAGGTGCGTCATCAATAGCCTTATTTGCGCGTGTCGGTGGAGGTATTTATACCAAAGCAGCAGATGTTGGTGCAGATTTAGTTGGTAAAGTAGAAGCTGGAATTCCAGAGGATCACCCTTTAAACCCTGCTACTATTGCAGATAACGTTGGTGACAATGTTGGAGATGTTGCGGGTATGGGAGCCGATTTATTTGAATCATATGTGGGTTCTATTATTGGAACCATGGTATTAGGTGCTATCATTATTACTCCTGGTTATGGTGGTTTAGGCGCTGTGTATTTACCGCTTGTTTTAGCTGCAGTTGGCATTGTAATGTCTATTATTGGAACCTTATTTGTAAAAGTTAAAGATGGCGGTTCACCACATAAAGCGTTGAATTTAGGAGAGTTTGGCTCAGGATTTTTAATGATTATTGCTTCCTATTTTATCATTGATGCTATGATTCCAAAAACAGTTCAAGGTTTACCATTTGGCTCTTTTGGTGTTTTTATGGCAACTCTTGCTGGATTAATTGCTGGATTTTTTGTTGGAAAAGTAACAGAATATTATACTGGTACAGGAACAAAACCTGTAACATCCATTGTAAGACAATCTGAAACAGGTTCTGCAACAAATATTATTGCTGGTTTAGGCGTAGGTATGATGTCTACGGCTATTCCAATATTATTAATAGCTGCCGCAATCATGATTTCTCATTATTATGCTGGTTTGTATGGTATTGCAATTGCTGCCGTTGGAATGTTAGCTAATACAGGAATCCAATTAGCAGTTGATGCTTACGGACCAATTTCTGATAATGCTGGTGGAATTGCCGAAATGGCTGAATTACCTAAAGAAGTTCGTGAACGTACAGATAAATTAGACGCAGTAGGTAATACTACTGCTGCCATAGGTAAAGGTTTTGCAATCGCTTCTGCTGCTTTAACAGCTTTAGCTTTATTTGCTGCTTTTATGCATACAGCACATGTAGATGCAATTGATGTTTCAAAACCAAATATCATGGCTGGATTATTAATAGGAGGCATGTTGCCATTTGTGTTTTCTGCGTTATCTATGAATGCTGTAGGTCGTGCTGCAATGGCAATGATTGAAGAAGTTCGCCGTCAGTTTAGAGATATTCCTCAATTAAAAGCTGCTTTAAAAGTGATGAGAGATCTTGATTCAGATATGTCAAAAGCTACAGAAGAACAGAGAAAAATATTTGATGAAGCTGATGGTTATGCTGAGTATGAAAAATGTGTTGAAATCTCAACAAAAGCATCTATAAAAGAAATGGTTTTACCAGGATTATTGGCTTTAGCTGTTCCTGTTGCTGTTGGTTTTATAGGTGGTGCAGAAATGTTAGGAGGCTTATTAGCTGGTGTAACAACATGTGGAGTTCTCATGGCTATCTTCCAATCAAATGCTGGTGGTGCTTGGGATAATGCTAAAAAAATGATTGAAGCCGATGGACGAAAGGGAACTGCTGCTCATAAAGCTGCCGTAGTAGGAGATACGGTTGGTGATCCGTTTAAAGATACTTCTGGCCCTTCATTAAATATTTTATTAAAATTAATGTCGGTTGTGGCCTTAGTTATTGCTCCAAGTATTGCTTTAAATACAGATAAAGTATCAGCTTATGCTGGAAATGAAATGTCTTCAAGCAAAGAAGTTAAAGTAAACATGGAAAGTAATGATGCTGGTGATTATACCGCTACGGTAACTACAACTACCAATGTAAATGGCGAAATATCTACAACTGAACAGGTTTTTGAAGGTACTGAAACAGAGGTTAAAGCAAGTATTGATGCTTTAAATGAAAAAAACGAATCTGTTAAAGTACGTGTTGAAAAATTCGTTAAAGAAAAAGTAAATTAAGAAACAATAAAGCTTTTGAATAAAAAAAAGAGACGGTCTTAACTTTTTAGAATCGTCTCTTTTTTTTCTTTAGAAATAGGGTTAAAACAAGCCGTTTATTTGAGCATCAATGCTATTAATGATAGTTCCTAAATCTTCAGGATTTTCTACAAAATCTAAACGGTCTACATCAATAATCAAAAGTTTTCCTTTATCATAACCATGAATCCAGGCTTCATAACGTTCATTCAATCTGCTTAAATAATCAATGCTAATAGAGTTTTCATAGTCTCTTCCTCGCTTATGTATTTGCGATACTAAATTAGGAATGGAACTTCGTAAATAAATCAATAAGTCTGGACCAAGTACCAAAGATTCCATTAAATCAAAAAGCGATTTGTAGTTTTCAAAATCTCTGTTGGTCATTAAACCCATAGCATGAAGATTGGGTGCAAAAATATGAGCATCTTCATAAATGGTTCTGTCTTGAATAATGTCTTTTCCGCTTTGTCTAATTTGTAAAACTTGACGAAACCTACTATTTAAAAAATAAACTTGCAGGTTAAAACTCCAGCGCTCCATTTGATTATAAAAATCATCTAAATAAGGGTTATCTACAACATCTTCAAGTTGAGCTTCCCATTTATAGTGTTTTGCTAGCAATTTAGTAAGCGTGGTTTTTCCAGCGCCTATGTTTCCTGCAATGGCTACATGCATAATATTAGTTGGTTTTTAATTGGAATTTTTGAAGGGTTTCATGATGGTAAATATACAAGGTTTCATTGGTTACTAAAAACTGATTTATTAACAAATTTGAAGTTTCAATGGGTATCATTTCAGCGGTGTCTTTTTTTAAATAATATAATGAATGGTCTCTTTTCAAGACAATATTTTCATCATTTTCTGAAATATTAGTAAATCCTTCATTTTTAATTTTAGAGATGAGCGTTCCAAAATAATTATAGATTAATAAATGATCTTGGGTAAGCAGCCAGCAATAATTGAAATTGCTCTTAATGTCTAAAACAAGACTTTTTATTGGTAAGGTTTTAAATC
This sequence comes from Flavobacteriaceae bacterium CG_4_10_14_3_um_filter_33_47, assembly GCA_002784145.1. Taxonomy (GTDB): domain Bacteria; phylum Bacteroidota; class Bacteroidia; order Flavobacteriales; family Flavobacteriaceae; genus Yeosuana. Next base: position 15,444 of record PFKE01000019.1, read on the forward strand.
TTGTAGAATTGTTTTTATAATCAAAAACTTCCAGTTGTTGGGTGTCTTGATTAAAAACCCACAACGTATTGTCATTGCCAGTTGAAATATGTGAAATATTTCTGTACGGTTGTAAAATATTGAAATCTATTTTAAACATTTCTGCAAGTCTGTTATCAAGAATGATAGCGGTATTAAAATTTTTGTAAAAGAGGTTTATTTTTAATGGATTATAAGCATTTGAAGAGGTAATCGTACCTAACTGCAAATTATTATATGATATGGTTTTTGCAGCATCCTTTTTATAAAACACATTGTCTTTAATAAAATACAACGTGTTGAAATCATCAATATGTACAAGCTTTTCAAGCTTAAAAGGTGTTTCACTCATAAAACGTATTTCAATAGATTCTTGAGAGAACATTGATATAGATACAGATAGAAAAGTAAAAAGAATGGTTTTCATATAGTTTAGAAAAGTACAAAAATCAAACCATTTAATTTCTAAGGGATCATTAAAAATCAAAGTTTAGCAAGAAGCAAAAATCTGTGAAAGTATCGGAAATGAGAGATGGTCAAGAATTTAAACTTAAAATGGGTAAATAATTTTTAAAAATTTATTTAAACTATTTCCATATTTATAAGTCTAAGATTCATTAATATTGAGTTATCTAAATAACCTAAACATTTTGTAAATGAAAATCACCTCGTTTTTTAAAAATTCCCTAGCTTTTCTAATTTGTTTAATTTCAATGGTTTCTTTTTCACAAAAAGACTTTCAGGGCAAAGCATATTACGAAACCAAAACAACGGTTGATATGAGCAATTTTGGTGGTGGACAATTAAGCGAAGAACGAAAAAAGCAAATCGCAGACCGCATGAAAAGTGCCCTTGAAAAAACATACATTCTTACATTTAACCATACAGAATCTATTTATAAAGAAGAAGAAAAATTAGAGGCACCTAGCCAAGGCGGCGGCATGCGTTTTGGGATGATGAATTTTACAGGTGGAAATCAATATAAAAACGTAAAAGAGCAACAGCTTTTACAAGAAAGTGAACTCTTTGGGAAACAATTTTTAATAGCAGATAGCTTACCTAAATTAAATTGGGAATTAGGCTCAGAAAGTAAAATGATAGGACAATATATGTGTTTTAAAGCTACTGCTGTAAAAAATGCAGATGGCTTTGATTTTAATAGTTTTAGAAGGCGTAACAGCCCTGAAAAACCAAAAGATTCTACAAACAATAAACCTGAGGAAATTAAAGAAACGCCTAAACAAATAGTGGTTACTGCTTGGTACACACCTCAAATTTCAGTAAGTCAAGGGCCAGGAGAATATTGGGGTTTACCAGGGCTAATCCTTGAGGTTAATGCAGATAGAACGACTATTTTATGTTCAAAAATTGTTTTAAATCCTTCAGAAAAAGACCTTATTAAAGCACCTTCAAAAGGCAAAAGCGTTACAAAAACCGAGTATGATGCCATTGTGAAACAAAAAATGGAAGAAATGCGTGAAATTTTTAGAGGCAGAGGCGGCAGAGGTACTAGTAATTAAGCCCGATATCAATCAAAAAATTATCTATGAAAAAAATCATGTTCATCATGCTGCTAACGGCAGTAAGCAGCACGTTTGCGCAATTAAAAATTGAAGGTGTTGTAAAAGACAGTATAGGAAATCCACTTGAATTGGCAAATGTTATTGCTATCAATCAGCAAACCCAAAAGCTAGAGTCTTATGGCATAACAAACCAAGAAGGACGCTATAAATTATCGGTAGAAAAAAACTCCAAATACAAATTGCAAGTGAGCTATATTGGCATGAAAACTGCCCAAATAGATATGGTTACGATAATTTCAGATATAGTAAAAGATATTTCTCTGGAATACGATAACACTTTAGACGAGATTGAATTGGTTTATGAAATGCCAGTAGTTGTTAAAGGCGATACCATTGTTTATAATGCAGATTCTTTTACTTCAGGAACAGAAAGAAAATTAGGAGATCTTTTAAATAAATTACCTGGCGTTGAAGTTAATGACGAAGGCCAGATTGAAGTTGAAGGTAAAACTGTTGGAAAAGTCATGGTTGAAGGCAAAGATTTTTTTGATGGCGACTCCAAACTAGCAACACAAAATATACCAGCAAACGCCATTGATAAGGTAGAAGTTTTAAAAAACTATGCCGAAGTTGGCCAATTAAGTGGAGTAACTAACAATCAAGATAATATAGCCATTAATATTAAACTTAAGCAAGGAAAGAAAAATTTTTGGTTTGGAAATGTAACGGCTGGATTAGGAGATTCAAAAAACAACACCTTGTATTTGGCTCAGCCAAAACTGTTTTATTACAGTCCAGAATACAGTATTAATTTTATAGGAGACTTAAACAATATTGGTGAAATTGCTTTTACACGTAGAGACTACTTTAATTTTACGGGTGGATTTAGGTCTCCGAGCAGAAGTAGTGGAACAAACATAGATTTAGGAAGTAATAATTTAGGGTTTTTATCGCTTCAAAATAATCGTGCTAAAGATATTAATACTAAGTTTGGTGCGGCTAACTTTAGTTACTCGCCAAAAAAAACACTGGATGTTAGTGGTTTTGCCATTTTTTCAAGCAGTAGAACTGCATTACAAGAAAACAATGCGATAACATATACAGACGCAAGTTTAGGCATTCCAGATGAAAATACCGAAAGCAACACCATGCAGAGAAGTGATTTAGGAATGTTAAAATTCAGCACAAAATATAAACCAAATACAAGCAATCAATTAGATTATGATGTATTGGCAAGAACCTCTAAAGAATCTCAAGATCAATTGTTTTTTTCATCGGTAAACGGCAATATTCTTCAGTTAGAAAAATCATCACCTTTTAGTATCAATCAAAATTTAAACTATTATTATACACTTAATGATAAAAATATTTTTGCTTTTGAAGTGCAACACCTTTTTCAAGATGAGAATCCTTTTTATAATGCTTTTTTAGAAGATAAAGCAAGTTATTTAAATACTGCCACGGTGCTAGGTCTTGATGATTCTCAATCAGGGTTTAATATTGCTCAAGATAAACGGGTAAAATCAAATCAAGTGGATGCTAAGTTGGATTATTGGAATATTTTAAATCAAAAAAGTGATATTAATTTTACTGCTGGAACTATTTATAGTAAGCAAGATTTTAACTCAAATATCTTTCAGTTTTTAGATGATAATTCTACCTTTGAAACTACACCAACTATTAATAATAGTCTTGATTTTAATAAGATAGCATACACATTTAGCGATGTATATTTAGCATTGCATTACCGATTAAAATCTGGTATTTTCACTTTTACACCCGGAGTTTCAGCACACGCATATAGTTCTAAAAACAATCAATTTAACATCAATTTTAAAGATAATTTTTTTAGATTATTACCAGATTTTAATATGATCATGCAATTAAAAAAGAGCGAACAAATTGTGTTCAATTATAGAATGCAAACCAGTTTTACTGATGTTAATCAATTAGCTCGAGGGTTGGTTTTAAATAATTATAAATCTATTTTTTCTGGAAATCAAGAATTAGAAAGCGCTTTAGCACATAATGTAAGCTTGTCTTATTTTAGTTTTAATATGTTTAATTATACCAATGTTAATGCCAGAATTAGTTATACAAAAACTATTGATAGAATAAGAACCACCTCTCAATTTGAACCAGGAAGTGTTGTAAATGTAAGCTCACCATTTAATTCTGGATTAAATGACGAAAGTGCGAGTGCTTTTGGCCGTGCTCAAAAAACCTTTGGTAAATTTAGAGCCATGTTAAGTGGTAATTTTAGTTATAATAAATTTAATCAGCTTATTAATAATAGAGCATCTGCCAATGAAAATTACTCACAAACATACAGAACAAGTTTAGGAACCAATTTCAGGGAAGCTCCAAATTTTGAAATCGGGTATCGATATACCATTCAGGATAATGACCAAGGTTCAAGCCGAACTAAATTTTATACCAAAGCGCCATCCATTGAATTTGATGCGCTCATTTTTAAATCATTCACATTTAAAACTGAATACAGCTATAATAATTTTAGTGATGAAGACAGAACCATAAATGATTATGAGTTTTGGGACGCCTCTTTGGCGTATAAAAAAAATAAAGACAGTAAATGGGAATATGAACTTAAAGCCACCAATTTATTAGATACCAAATCACAAAATACCAGTAATACAGGAAGTATTTCTGTAAGTGCTACAGAGTATTATATACAACCTCGGTTTTTAAC
>PFKE01000153.1 GCA_002784145.1 Flavobacteriaceae bacterium CG_4_10_14_3_um_filter_33_47
CACTCATGCCAATAATTTTTCTATCAGGAAAACATTCTGCGATGATGTTTAAGGCAAACCTATCATTTACATCATTAAAAATTGGTACTAGCACGCATTTGTTTAAAATAATAAAGTTAGCATAACTTGCAGGAATAGTAACATTGTCAAACAATAACCGTGTTGGCATTGGCAACTCAATAATATTTGGTGTTTTTCCGTTTTCTAAAACAGAGGTTTTTAGGCGTTTTAAATTATCTTGTAAAGCTTTATAATTTTTACTTTTAGTATCAGATTCAACGACTGTAATAATCGTATCTTCATTTACAAATCGGGCTAAATCATCAATGTGGCCATGTGTGTCATCACCAACAATGCCATCGCCTAACCAAATCACATTTGTAATGCCTAAATATTCTTTAAAAATGGTTTCGTAATCGGTTTTTGTAAAATTTTTGTTTCTTACTTGAATCGTAGGATGTAATAAACATTCTTCTGAAGTTAATAAAGTACCTTTTCCATTTACGTCAATGGCTCCTCCTTCTAAAACAACAGGTTTCCCTTTATAAACAACTTGTGTTAAAGGCATATTTAAATGATTTGCTACTTTAGAAGGCACATGTTCATCAAGTTTGAAATTACTGTACTTCGCCCAACCATTAAAATTGAAGTTTAAAGCTTCACGTTTTGAACCATTTTTTACAATAATGGGTCCAGAATCACGCATCCAGCTTCTATTGGTTTTATGAATGATATAAGAGATATTTGAAATATTTACATGTGCCATTTCAAGCATTTCATGAACTTTTGCTTTTAATTTTTCATCAGTAACCACTAAAAAAACAGTTTCAACAAGCGCCACTTTTTTAATAAATTCAACAAAAGCCCATTGAATTGCTCCATATTTTCCAGGCCAATCATTACCATTATGGGGAAAGCAAAGTAAAAGACCTTGTTGTTTTTCCCATTCTGCCGGAAATCGTCTCATTAGTCTATTGCACGTTTAGTTATATCTGCAAAAGCATCAATGCGTCTGTCTCTAAAAAATGGCCAGTTTTGACGCACATTCTCTTGCAAATCTAAATCTACTTCAGCAATAAGAATTTCCTCTTTATCATGTGATGCTTGCGCTAATATTTCGCCTTGTGGACCAGCAATAAAAGATGCTCCCCAAAACTGAATGCCCTCTGTGTTTGGTAAATATTTTTCTAAACCAATTCTGTTTGCGGCTGCAACATATACTCCATTAGCAACAGCATGTCCTTTCATTACATTCATCCAAGCACCATATTGATTGTCTCCGTATTGTTCTTTTTCTTTTGGATGCCAGCCAATAGCTGTTGGGTAAAACAACACCTCTGCTCCTTTTAATGCGGTTAATCTGGCAGCTTCAGGATACCATTGATCCCAACAAATTAGGACACCAACATTTCCTTTTTTAGTAGTGTTAGATTTAAAACCTAAATCGCCTGGTGTAAAATAAAACTTTTCATAAAAATGAGGGTCATCTGGAATATGCATTTTACGGTATAAACCAGCTTCAGAACCATCTGTGTCTAAAATATAGGCACTGTTATGATAGATACCAGCCATACGTTTTTCAAAAAACGGCACAATAATTACCACACCCAATTCTTTTGCCAAGGTGCTGAAAGCCTTAAAAGAAGTGCTGTAGAGTGGTTCTGCCAATGCAAAATTGTCGGTATCTTCACTCTGACAAAAATAATGACTGCTATACAGTTCTGGTAACGAAATAACTTCTGCACCTTTTTTAGCTGCATCCCTTACCCAACTTAAACATTTTTTTAAATTGTTTTCAGGTTTGTCATTTAAATTAAGCTGAATCACAGCAATTTTATAGGTTCTATTTCCCATGTGTTACAATTAAGATTACAAAAATAGTTATTTAGATTAGAATAGAAACTTTGAAACTAAAATTCAAGGATATTACCAATCAATAGGTCTGTAATCTTTTAAGAATTTGCCACACCAGTGCTTTCCTGTGTTTATACCATCAAATAAAGGATCCATCACGCGTGCCGCACCATCAACAATATCTAATGGCGGCTGAAAATCATGAACTTCCGCTTTATGTTTTGCTAAATCTACTGGATCTTCGTCGGTGACCCAACCAGTATCAACGGCATTGATATAAATACCATATTTTGACAAATCTTCTGAAGCAGTATGCGTTAACATATTCAAAGCAGCTTTTGCCATGTTGGTATGAGGGTGCCGAGATTCTTTATGAAACCGATGAAACTTTCCTTCCATAGCAGACACATTAATAATATGTTTTTTACCTGTATTATCCTTTTTCATAATTTCAGAAAGACGATTACATAACACAAATGGTGCAACGGAATTTACCAATTGAACTTCAATCATTTCAGTAGTTTCAATGTCACCAAGTTTTAATCGCCAACTATTGGTTTTACGCAAATCAACCTGTTGTAAATCAGCATCCAATTGACCTTCTGGAAAGATTTCTTTGGCTACCAACGCATTATCAAAACTATAAGGAATTTGTGATAATTTGGCCGATGCCCTGATGCCAATTCCTGGTTCTGGACCATGCCAAGTTACAGGCATATTTTGGTTTGGAGACGCTGTTGATGTTAATGCTTTTAATTCTTGCAAACAATGATTGTGGTCTGAAAGCAAATCTTTAGCAAACTTTGGTAAAGATTCTATGGCACGTTCTTCATTTTGCATGAGGTGCGCATAAAAACCTGCGGGTCTTCTAACCGTTTGGGCTGCATTATTGATAAGAACATCCAATCGATCATAGGTTTGTTCTATAAAATTACAGAATATTTCAACGCTTGGTATGTGCCTTAAATCCAAACCGTGAATTTTTAATCGATGTCCCCATTCTGTAAAGTCTGATTCTTTTGAAAAACGCAAAGCAGAATCTACAGGAAAGCGTGTTGTAGCAACCACGGTTGCTCCTGCCCGCAAACACATTAGGGTAATGTGATATCCTATTTTTAAACGCGAACCTGTTATAATGGCTACTTGACCTCTTAAATCTGCTGTTTGAAATCGCTTGGCATAGTTAAAGTCACCGCATTCCGTACACATGGTATCATAAAAATGATGTAGTTTGGTAAATTCCGTTTTACAGACATAACAGTTTCTAGGCGTTTGTAATTCGATGTCTTTTTTATTAATTAATTCTGCAGGAGATAACAATTTAGGTGCCTGAAATATGATGGATTCTCTTGCACTTCTGATACCGGTTTCTTTTCTAGCTGTTCGGTCTTTTGCTGCTAATTTTCTGCGCTCTGCTTTTTTTGCGTCTTTTTTCCATTTTATAAATTCCTGTTTATTTGGACGCGACAATTGCCCAGAAGCTTTAATCAAAGCAATTCGTTGTTCTTCAGGAATTTCAAAAATTTGATTGGAATTAGAAACTAAACGTTCTAAAATATCAATGCATTTATTGATTTCTTCAGAAGAAATTTCAGATTCTGATTTCTTATTCTCATTAATCATAGCAAAACATTATTGATATAAAATGGGCAAAATTAGTTTAATTTCTATCTTAAAAAACAAACTATCTTAAAGTTCTGAAATTTTTCTTTGAATTGATGAAATATACCCCAGTTAACAATATTACTGCTGCTAAAATAGACTGTCCGGTAATTTTTTCATCTAAAACATACCAACCCAAAAGCAATGCTATAACAGGGTTTACATAGGCTGATGTTGAAACTTTCTCAGTTGAAACCACTTTAAGTAAATAATTGAAAGACGTAAAGGCCACAATACTTCCAAATAAAATCAAAAGAATCATGGAAAATTTAACAGAACCTGTCCATGCTAAAGGTGATAACCATTCTTCACCAATGATAAAACTCGCCATAAAAAGCAATAGGCCACCTGAAAGCATTTGATAGCCTGTATTTATGAAAAAATTGGAAGGTAATTCTGCTTTTGCAACAAATAAACTACCAAAGCTCCAACTGATGACACAGGTAAAAATCATGATAATACCAATAATGCTGTTTTCTTGATAAACCAATTGTTTTTGGCTCACCAATAAATACATGCCTATAATACCTAAAATAATTCCAATAATTGATGATGTTTTTATTTTTTTACCATCAATCATTCGCATGAGAATTAATACCATAAGGGGTTGTGTTGAAGCTTCCAAAGCACCAAACCCACTATCAACATATTTAAGTGCCCAAACAAAAACACCATTGCCATAAGCCAAAAACAAAAACCCTGCAATAATGCAATTAATGAGTTGCTTTTTATTGATGGCTAAACTTATTTTCATTGATTTTGCGATTCCAAAAATGAGTAATCCAGCCGTAATAAAACGGATGGCTGCTAAGAAGAGTGGTGATAATTGGGTGACCGCTATTTTATTAAGAAGATAGGTTGAGCCCCAAATAACATAAATAGCGAAAAACGCGAAAATAATTAGTAATGTTTTTCGAGGTAAGTTCATGAAAAATAAAAGTGAATGAGTAAAAAATAATCTTTAAGCGTTATTAAAAATTTCGGTAACAATACTAGGGTCTAAGGTTAAGCGTTCACCTGTTTCCCCTTTTTTATCATAATTAATTTTATCAACTACATAACGCATGACTTCTTTTCTGGCCACATCGCGTTCGTTACCTTTTACTACAATCCAAGGCGCATGTGGTTTTGCCGTTTTTCTAAACATGAACTCTTTATAAAAAGTGAATTCTTCCCATTTAGACTGTGCTTGCACATCTACACTGCTTAGTTTCCATTGTTTTAAAGGGTTATAAACACGTTCTTCAAGTCTTCGCTTTTGTTCTTCTTGGTCTATAGAAAACCAAAATTTAAACAAATGAATGCCGTCTTGAATGAGCATTTTCTCTAACGCAACTACTTGCCTGTTAAATAGATTGTATTGTTTTTTTGTACAGAAGCCCATAACAGGTTCAACAACCGCTCTATTGTACCAACTTCTATCAAAAAGAACGATCTCTCCAGGTCCAGGTAAATGTTCTATATATCGCTGAAAATACCATTGACCCATTTCTTTTTCGGTGGGCTTTGACAGTGCAACAACTTTAAAAAGTCTCGGATTTAAAAAACGAATAAATCGCATGATAGCTCCGCCTTTTCCGGCGGTATCTCTACCTTCAAATAAAATAAGAATTCTTTGGTTGGTTTCTTTTATGTGCTGTTGTAACCAAACAAGTTCAGTTTGTAAATTAATATATTCCTGATCTTGCTCTAAAAGATGTAAGGCCAATTTTAAGGATAGTTTTATTTAAAAAATGAGAATCAAATCTTTTTAACGCGAACAGCATTCATTCCTTTTTGACCTCTTTCAAGTTCATATTGAACCTTATCATTTTCCTGAATGTCTTCAAGTAAACCGCTGACATGTACAAAATATTTTTCTTGTGAGTCACTATCGATAATAAACCCAAACCCTTTGGACGAATCAAAAAATGATACTTTTCCTTTTTTTATTGGATCTTCTTCTTCTCTATGTTCTTTTTTTGGAACCCCTATTTCAATGCTTTCTGCTTCTACTTTAACTTTCATTGAAGGGTCTGGAGGCGTGTCGGTTAAATTGCCATTATAATCAACATAAGCAAACTGAATACCTTGAGGATTTTCTTTAGATTCAGCCTTTCTAGCTTCTTTTTTCTTTTGCTTGTCTTCTCTTTTCTTTAAACGCTTTTTTTCTTTTTCAATTTTGTTAAAGGTTACTTGTGATTTAGCCATAGTTCACTATTTCTTGTTTTAAATGATTATTTTTTAATGATGCCAATATAATTTTTACTAAAACTCAAACAAGAAACACTTTACTGTTGAAAAAATTAAATAAAAATTGCCTTAACACGCTTATAAGCTGTAAATGTAGTGTAAATTTTAGGGAAGTAGAAATAAGTATTATTAAATTTAATTAAAGATTTATTTTTAATCTTTTGGTGCATAGCCGTGTATAGACTCATAAACCTCGTCAAAATTTGCTCTTAAATACGCATTCAGCTTTTTTCTGTAGTCGTCTTTTAGCCATTCCACAAAGTTGAAGGTGCTTTTACTAATGCATTTTGTGTATCGGTTTATTCTAAAATCAATATCATCTCCTAACATTTTAGCCAAGGCTAAAGCATCATAAACATCTTCACTGTTTTCAACACATATTTTTGCATGTTGAGCAATGGAGCGTTCTAGAACAACTTTTGAGGATTCTCCATTTCTAATAGAATTTACATAGGTTTCATGTACATTAAATGATAAATCTTTGGAGTTGCTAAACTCTGCCCTTAGTTCATCTGGCATTTCATATTTAAAATTACTTTCCAATTCTTCATCACCCAATAAAGAATCCAGATAATAATTGGGCGATTTAAAAATACGTTGCCAGTCCAAATTATCTCCCCACGGACCAAAACGGTGAAAATTGTTACCTAAATCAATGACATCAAACGATTTTTTATTTTTTAGAATTCTGGAGCCACGACCTATCATTTGATAATATAATGTTAGTGATTTTGTGGCTCTGTTTAATATAATGCTTTCAACGGTAGGCTCATCAAAACCAGTTGTTAAAATACTTACGGAGGTTAAAATGGCATCAGGCGTTTTTTTAAACCATCTCAAGATTAATGCACGTTCTTTTCTTGTGTTGGTATTATCTAAGTGAGCTATGGGATAGCCGGCTCTTTTAAAGGTATCATATACATGCAATGATGTATTGATACCATTGTTGAAAATTAATGTTTTTTTACCCTTACAGCGTTCTTCATAAGCACCTAATAGTTTAGACAACATATCATTGTCTGTGTACAAATCTTCTGAAGATTTAACCGTATAATCACCATTGGCACCAACCACTAAAGAGGTTAGGCCAACATTGTATGTAAACATATTGGCACGTGCTAAAAATCCGTTTTCTATTAATGATTCTATAGATTCGCCTACAATAAGTTCGTCATAGTTATCGGTCATTGGTAATTCAATACTAGAACTTAAAGGAGTTGCCGTAACGCCAAGAACAAAAGATTTACTGAAAAATTTAAAGAGTTTCGTAAACGAATTATAATGAGCTTCATCAATAATTACCAAACCAATATCGGAAATATCTAATTTATCATCGCTAAGTCGGTTGTTTAAGGTCTCAACCATGGCTACAAAACAACTAAATTGATTTTGGTCATCTAATTTAGCCTTGCTATCTATTATTTTATTTACCACACCAAACTCCGTAAGCACCGATGATGTTTGCTTACAAAGTTCTATACGATGGGTCATCACCAAAACTTTTTTATTGTGATGCTTTAAATATTGCCTAACAATTTCAGAAAATATAACGGTTTTTCCACCGCCAGTTGGTAATTGATATAGCAAGTGATAATCATCGGGTGCTTCTTCAAATAATTTAAAAATTTGATTGATAGCGCCTTTTTGATAACTATATAAATCCTTACCTACTTTACGATCTTCTAATTCTGTTTGCTTTGACATACTTTATTTTTGTCCGAGTGCAAAAATAACATCTTTAAAGGGTTTTAAGCGAATGAATTTTTTATTTTTTAAAATAGTTTGTAACAAACGTCGCTAAATAACTTTACTTATGAAAATAGAAAAATCTTTTAAAAGCCAAGAAAAATAACTAAATAACATTTAAAAGTCTCATATACTGACTTATCCTAAAAAAAACCAATCTATTAAGAAGCCCTTTCTATTTATTCCTTAACTATTATAACAGTCCCTTTAACATTTATAGAAAGTGCCCAAAGATTGGAGGCAATGACATTTTCTTGCTCGTCAACAATTCTAAATTCAGCTGTATTAGGCAAATAAGATCCTTCGTTTAAAGCTAAAAAATCTATTTTATTAAAACCTTCTTTTAAGTCCAATTTAAATCCTTTGGTTGCATTGGTAAGATAAACACGTGGTTTTATAATCTCATCGTTTACAGAGATGCTTATTAAATCGCCATCTTGCTGCCCATAATCACTATAAAAAACATAAACGTATTTTGATTTGGTTTTAAAATCTCCAAAATAAACATCTACTTTGCTTCCTTTAGTTCCTAAAAACATCTCCTCATTAATGGATTTAATGTTTTTTTCTAACCTTTTTTCATATAATTCTCCAGGATTACCAAAGGTTTCTCCAAACATTGAAAACTCTTTTTTTGGTACGTTTAATTCTGAATTGGTTTTTGGTATCGATAAGCCGCTAAAACTATTGTTTTGATTTGTTTTTGATGGAAAAGGAATGCTTGTTACTGCCGAATCTTTTTTACTTTCAATAGCTGGTATGGGTGTAGATTTTATTTGACTGTCAATTTGAGCATTAACAAGCATAGAAAATAAAAAACCAAAAATAAATAAAAACTTAATTTTCATGGGTTTTACAAATATACAAACACGCTTTAAATTTTGTTTCAAAGATATTTTTTTATCCCTTACACAATATAACTCTATGGTATATTTTGCAATCATTTAACAAATACCGTTCCTAAATATTTTTAAAAGGAAATATATTAAGTTATTTCCTACCCTATTTTTAAAAGGAACTGTTAAAATTGTTAATTTATTATTATGTTATACATAGTACTGTAACAAATCAAAAACATAGTCGTCTATATAGTATAAATCAATCAAAAAAATAGAAATCATGAGAACAATAGACAGTAATTATTTAACAGAATCATTTAAAAATTCAAAAAGTTACAACTGGAACCATAAAAGACGATACAGATAACTTTAAAAATAAAAGCAGTAACAACAAAAAATAAAAAATCATGAAAACTTTAAACAGCCATGAATTATCAACGACCCTAAATAGTACTAAAAGTCATTATTGGAACCTTAAAAGACGTTACAGATAAGTAGCGTCTTTTTACCAACCTTTAACTTTCATCAATCAAAAAAAATGAGAACTAATAACAAAATATCAAAACGATTAAACAAACTAACCAAAGAGAATCTTCTGGTTAACAGACGAATTATTGACTTTAATAATGCCATAGATGCAATTTGGATGGGTACAAAACGGTATGCACACTAGAAAGATTAATAGAGTAACTTATTAAATCTTTTTAAATCTTTGAATTTGATTTTTAAATGGAAACAAATCTCATAAAGGAAAGATTTTTTGATTAAAGGCGTGATTTTTAATCCCTTTTCAATTCTGCTGTAGAATCTTTCACTTTAACTCCATATTCTATAAGCACCTTTTTTCTCCCCCATTCTCGGGCAGCTTTAATATCAATGCCCATATAAATATCAATATGGTTTCTCTTTCTCGAATGCATTTTGTCTTTAACGAAATAAACACCTTCCAAACCAGGTATTTTTATTGGGGTATTGTGTTTTAGTCCTTTTTTCAATAAATCGTTAGAAACCGCTATATATTTTTTTCCGGGTATTAAACTATCTCCAAATGCAGTAATATGTGGGTTAGAATCGGTTTGGGATTTAACAGAATTATAAGCTGTTGCAGTTACTTTAAGAGAATGCCATATAAATTTTTCTTCTAAATCTGGTTTGCAGCCAAACAGAAAAAAAATAATACCGAATAGGATACAAACCGTTAAATATTTTAGCCATACATTCATTTGATAAATATATGGCTTAATCTTAAAATAAAAAAGAGAGCATTTTGCTCTCTTTTTTTACTTAATCTCAATCGTTTTAATAGGTTTTTTCTTTGCTTCATCCCTTTTTGGTAAGGTCACTTTTAAAATGCCATCCTGATATTCCGCTGAAATATGTTCAGAATCTACTGAATCTGGAATGGCAAAAGTTCTTTTAAATGAAGCATACCCAAATTCTCTTCGTGTAAAATTTTCGGCATTTTCTTGGCTTTCAGATTTTGATTCCGCTCCTACTGACAAAACGTTGTTGTCGATATTGATTTGAAAATCAGTTTTTTTAAAGCCTGGAACTGCCATTTCAACAATAAATTCATTGGCATTATCTATAACATTTACAGCGGGTAATGTTATGCCTGTATTAAAATTGGTCATAAACTCATTGCCAAAACCCTTGCCTAAAATATCATCAAACCAAGATGGTAAACTTGGCAATCTATTAAAACTTGTTTCAGTAGCTTTTCTGCTATCACTTTTAACAGTTGGAATTAAAATACTCATAATTTCAATATTTTTAAAGTTAAACAATCATTTTAACATAGTGTAAGCAAATAAAATACCAAGTGAAAAAACCTGAAAATTTTACAGTTTGAACTGACATTTTTTCAGTTTAACTATCAGGTTATTAGTTGTTTAACTAATAATCGAGCAATTCTAGTAATGCGATTCCAAATCTGTTTTTTGGTAAATATTGATCTTCAAGTTGTTTAACAAAAGGAATGGGTGTTTCCAAACTTGCAACACGCTTTACGGGCGCATCCAAATTTTCGAAACAGTGTTCCATGATCAATGCTGATAAATCACTTGCAATACCTCCAAACAAGGAATCTTCATGAAGAATAATAACTTTTCCTGTCTTTTTAACAGATGAAAATATGGTGTCAGTATCTAAGGGTTGAAGGGTTCTTAAATCTATAACATCCGCCAAAATGTCTTGATTTTTTTCTAAAGTTTCTAAAACCCAATGAATTCCTGCACCATATGAAATAATGGTTACCTGATGACCTTCCCTGAGAACAGAAGCTTTTCCAAAAGGTATGGTATAATATCCTGTAGGAACGTCTTGTTTAATGGTTCTGTACAGTCCTTTATGTTCAAAAAACAACACAGGATTTGGGTCGTTGATAGCGGTAGCCAATAATCCTTTGGCATCATAAGGAAATGCTGGATAAACTACTTTTAGACCAGGGGTTTTTGTAAACCAAGCTTCATTGGTTTGTGAATGAAATGGACCTGCAGAAACACCTCCACCACAAGGCATTCTGATAACAACATCAGCTTCTTGATTCCATCGATAATGTGATTTTGCTAAATAATTAACAATAGGATTAAAACCAGAAGACACAAAGTCTGCAAATTGCATTTCTATAACACTTTTCATTCCAGCAATAGAAAGCCCCATACCAACCTCTACAATCGCCGATTCGCAAATGGGTGTGTTTCTAACACGATCTTTACCAAAACGTTCAACAAATCCTTCTGTAATTTTAAAAGCGCCACCATATTTGGCAATGTCTTGTCCCATGATTATTAAATGATCATGATGTTCCATACTTTGCCTTAAACCATCAGAAATGGCATCAATAAATCTTATGTTTTTTATTTCTGAATTATCTTTATATTGTTGATAATCAAATTTTTTATATACATCATTTAATTCATTACTTTCATTTAATATAATTATATCTTCTTCAAAAGCCAGTCTTAAATGTTCGTTAATTTCTTGTGTAATTTCTTCCTTAATACTCAATTCAATAGCATCATTAATAAGCCCTTCTTCTTTTAAGAAAAGTTGAAAATTTATGACCGGATCTTTTAAAGCCCAAGCATCCATCATATCTTGTGGAACATATTTAGTGCCACTGGCTTCTTCATGACCACGCATTCTAAAGGTTTTAAACTCTATTAAAACAGGTCTTGGATTTTGCCTGATACTTTCTGCAATGTCTTTAACTTTGGTATAGACTTCTAAAATATTATTGCCATCAATAATGCACGATTCCATGCCATAGCCAATGCCTTTATCAGCAATATGCTCGCAATTAAATTGTTCTTGAGTTGGCGTTGATAGTCCATAACCGTTATTTTCAACACAGAAAATAACGGGTAATTGCCATACTGATGCTACATTTAATGCTTCATGAAAATCGCCTTCGCTAGTACCACCTTCACCCGTAAAAACAGCCGTTACTTGATGATTTCTCTTCAACTTATTGGCCAATGCAATCCCATCGGCAACACCAAGTTGTGGTCCTAAATGGGAAATCATTCCAATAATTTTATATTCCTGTGTTCCAAAATGAAAACTCCTATCTCTGCCTTTTGTAAAACCAGAGGTTTTACCTTGCCATTGAGCAAAAAGCCTATGTAAAGGAATATTTCTAGTTGTAAAGACACCTAAATTTCGGTGCATTGGAAGAATATATTCATCTGCATGCATTACAGAGGTAATCCCTACAGAAATAGCTTCTTGACCGATACCTGAAAACCATTTGCTTATTTTTCCTTGACGCAATAAAACCAGCATCTTCTCCTCTATCAACCTAGGTTTTAAAAGCTTTTTGTATAATGAAATTAAAGTCTCATCATCCATATTTTGTCTATCGTATGGCAGGTGACTTAAAGCGTTAATTGTACTCATAATGTTGTGATTCAAGAACATTCAAAGATACCATAAATTGATTATTCGAATTAAGAAAGTTATATAAATTGTGGTCATTAAAGCTTATAATGTTTTTGTACATTTGTATAGTATCACTTTAAAAATATTACCATGAATACAATTCCTAGTGTTGACTTAAAAGATTTTATTTCTGGAGATGCTGAAAGAAAGCAAAAATTTGTTGAGGAAATTGGAAAAGCTTATGAAGACATAGGTTTTGTTGCCTTAAAAGGTCATTTTTTAAATGAAGCCTTAGTGGATAAATTATATAAAGAAGTAAAAAACTTTTTTAATCTGCCGTTAGAAATTAAGCAGACCTATGAAATTTCTGGAATTGGTGGACAAAGAGGTTATGTGTCTTTTGGAAAAGAAAGCGCCAAAGGCAAAAAAGAAGGCGATTTAAAAGAATTTTGGCACTTTGGACAATATGTTGAAAACAACCCAAAATTAGAGTCCGAATATCCTGCAAACGTCATTGTAGATGAATTGCCTGAATTTAATAAAGTGGGTAAAGAAGCCTACAGAATGCTTGAAAAAACCGCTAAATTTGTACTACGAGCTTTAGCATTGCATTTAAAATTAGAAGAAACCTATTTCGATTCATTTATTTTAAATGGGAACTCCATTTTAAGACCCATTCATTATCCTCCCATAACAGAAGAACCAAAAGAAGCCGTAAGAGCTGCAGCCCATGGCGACATCAATTTAATTACCCTTTTAATGGGCGCTCAAGGAAGAGGTTTACAAGTGCAAAACCACAAAGGCCAATGGATAGATGCCATTGCAGAACCAGATGAACTGATGATAAATGTTGGAGACATGCTTTCCAGACATACTAATAACAAATTAAAGTCTACCATACATCAAGTTATTAATCCACCCAAAGAACTTTGGGGTACATCTCGATATTCTATCCCTTTTTTTATGCATCCCATTAGCGACATGAAATTAAACGTTTTAGAAGGTTGTATTGATGAAAATAATCCAAAAGCCTTTGATGACATTACGGCTGGCGAGTTTTTAAACGAGCGTTTAATTGAGTTGGGACTCATTAAAAAATAGCTTAATAGAATATAAAGCTCAAATGGATTTACAAGATCAATTAAAACATTTATTTCCTGAACATCAGGTTGAAGAATCTTCAAACGATTCTAACGCAAATAACCTTTGGATGCAGGAAGATCCTATTATTTGCAAGTACGAAAAGCGTAAAGGGAAACCCATCACCATTCTAGAAGGATATACCGGAGCTCATGAGGATTTTAAATTATTAGCCAAAGAAATTAAGCAGAAACTAAGTGTTGGTGGAAGTTTTAAGGATGATAAAATTATTATTCAAGGCGACTACAGAGACAAGATCATGAAAATTCTAAAAGATAAAGGCTTTAAAGTAAAGCGAGTTGGAGGTTGATTTATGCAAAAAAAAACACTTCATATTACCAATGGCAGCCTTTTAACAACGATGCTACAAGATTTAGACTTTACCGGAGATATTCTTACTTGGGAAGAAATGTTGTGTGAAGGCCCTACTATTTCCAACATAAATTCAGATAAGTTTTTAAAATTAAGAGCTTCTTTTTTTAGCTCATTTTATGATATTGATTTGAATATTGAAGAAATAAAAAGTGAATTAGACCTTCTTAATCATCCAGATATTTATTCCGAAATTATTCTTTGGTTTGAATATGATTTATTCTGCCACATTAATATGATTGGCGTTATAACGCTGTTGCATCAAAAAAAAGTAAAACTTCCTATTTATCTAGTGAGCAGCGGAAGAATTGAAGGCGAAAAAAACTTAAAAGGTTTAACCGAACTTACTCCTAATCAGCTCAATAATCATTTTAAAAACAAAATTGAACTCGCTGAAGAAGACCTAGAATTAGCCATAACACTTTGGGATATTTATTGCGGTAAAGACCACAATCTTTTAAAGCCTTATATTATTAAAGGTTCAAATTTTAAATACATGAGTAATTGTCTTAAAGCACATTTAGAACGCTTTCCAGATTCCATTTCTGGACTTAATATTCTAGAAAAAAATTTGTTGGAAATCATTAAAAATAATGACCTGAAATCTAAAAATCAACTTTTAGGTTATGCCCTCAACTATCAAGGTTATTATGGCTATGGAGATACACAATTTGAAAGAATTATTAATAAATTGAGCCTATTTATTTCTGAAGACGAACATGGCTTAACATTAAACCGTTTAGGTCATGAAGCCTTAATTGGTCAGCATAATTTTGCTTCAGAACTCAATAATAATATTGAATTTGGAGGTGTTTTTAAACTTGATTTTCAATTCAATAAACAACAAAACAAACTTATTAAAACCATAAAAAATGCCCATTAAAGAATCTGAACTTATTTTAAATCCAGATGGTAGTGTTTACCATTTAAATTTAAAGCCAGAAAACATCGCAGAAAACATCATTTTTGTAGGAGACCAAAATAGAGTTGAAAAAATCACGAAACATTTTGATTCTATTTCCTTTGAAATTCAAAAAAGAGAATTTAAAACCCAAACAGGAATTTATAGAGGAAAACACATTTCGGTAATTTCAACAGGTATTGGACCCGATAATATTGATATTGTATTAAATGAATTGGATGCTTTAGTAAATATTGATTTAAATACCAGACAACCAAAAAAAGTTTTAAAAAGCCTAAATATTGTAAGAGTTGGCACCTCTGGATCTTTGCAACAAGATATCCCGGTTGATTCATTTGTATTGAGTACGCATGGCTTGGATTTAAATGCTATGATGCATGCCTATCAAATTAATTCCGTGAGCAATCCAGATATAGAAAATGCCTTCATTGAACATACTCATTGGAATTCTGATAAAGGAAGACCTTTGGTGATAGAGAATGATAAATCCCTTGAAAAAAAGTTTGAAAGCCATCTTGTATTTAAAGGTATTACGGCAACTGCAGGAGGTTTTTATGGGCCACAAGGCCGAGTATTGCGCTTACCTCTGCAAGACCCGGATTTAAATCATAAAATAGATTCATTTCATTTTAAAGGCGTTAGAATTAGTAATCTTGAAATGGAAACATCTGTCATTTATGGTCTTTCAAAATTATTGGGTCATAAAGCACTGTCTCTTAACGCTATTATTGCAAACAGAGCTAACGGAACCTTTAGTGAAAACCCTGGATTAGCCGTAGAAAAGCTAATAACATACACCTTAGAAAGAATTTAATGAAGAATATAACCATTGGAGGCGTTCCTGAGCATTTTAATTTGGCGTGGTATTTAACCTTGAAAAAAGGAGAATACAAAGAAAAAGGAATTAATTTACGTTGGAAAGATTATCATGGTGGCACTGGAGACATGTGCAAAGCGCTTCGCAACAAAGAGATTGACATGGCAGTTATTCTTACCGAAGGCATTATTAAAGATATTATTGATGGAAATAAAAGTAAAATCGTTCAAATATTTGTAAAATCACCTCTTATTTGGGGCATTCATGTAGCACACAATTCACCTTTTAAAACCATTGACGATTTAAAAGGCACCAAAGCAGCCATTAGTAAACAGGGTTCTGGCTCACACTTAATGGCTTATATTAACGCCAAAAATAATCATTGGAATTTAAAAAAGGATCTTAATTTTGAAGTCATTAAAAATTTAGAAGGCGCCATTGAAGCATTAACAAATGGCACTGCCGATTATTTTCTATGGGAAAAGTTCACTACAAAACCTATTGTTGACCAAGGTATATTTAGGTGTGTAGGTGAATGTCCTTCACCTTGGCCTTGTTTTGTGATAGCCGTAAGGGAAGATTTTATTGAATCCAATAAAGAAGATTTAAAGATCATTTTAAACATTATTAATGCAACAACACAAGAGTTTAAAGAGATCCCAAGTATTGATAAAATCATAGCAAATCGATATAAACAAAAACTTGAAGATGTTCAAGATTGGTTGAAACTTACAGAATGGTCTCAAAAAAACATGAATAAAACAACTGTTTTAAACATACAAAAAAAACTATTGGAGCTCAATATTATACCAGAAATGGTTCCACACAACCGTTTAGTTTATAACCTTTAAAATTCCATTTAAATTTAACTTTGTATGTTAATAATAAATAAATTTCTAAAGCAAACCATATAAAATATTTACTTTAGCAACTTAAAATGAAAAAAAATGAAAAAAACTATTTTTTTATTATGTGCATTAAGCCTAATGGCTTGTAAAAATGACATTAAGAATTATGCTACTTTTTCTGGAACTATTACAGATAAAAATAGCGATTCCATAATGATTAGAAATAAAACCTATTCTAAAACTATTAAGGTCAATGAAGATGGCACCTTTAGAGATACCTTAAAAATAGATGCCGGTAAATATAATTTTTATGATGGCGCAGAAAGTACCACCATATTTTTAAGAAATGGTTATGATTTAAACATGACCTTAGACACTAAAATGTTTGATGAAACTATTAGTTATACAGGAAATGGCGCCGAAACCAATAATTATTTGGCGAAAAAAGCACTTATGGAAGAAACCATCTATCCTCCTAGCCTATTTGATTCTGAAGAAGCTGATTTTAAAGCTAAAATATCAGAAATTAATTCTGAACTAGCCACTTTTTTAGAAAGCCATAAAGACATCGATACAGCATTATATGCTACAGAAAAAAGTGAAATTGATAACTTTAAAGAAGTCATGCATGGTTATTTTGCAAAACAAAAAGAATTTGCAGACAAAAGAGCTGCTGAGTTTGCAGATTTAGTTGGAATATCGTCTCCTGTTTTTAATCAATATGAAAATTATAAAGGAGGGACAACTTCATTGTCTGATCTTTCTGGGAAATATGTCTATATAGATGTTTGGGCAACATGGTGCGGACCTTGTATTGCAGAGATTCCTTCTTTAAAAGAAGTGGAAAAAGCGTATCATGGAAAAAATATTGAATTCGTTAGTATTTCTGTTGACAATGGCAGAGGTTATAAAGAAAAAACTGTGGAGGCTTCCAAAGAAGGTTGGAAAAAAATGATTGCTGAAAAAGATTTGGGAGGCATTCAACTATTTGCAGATAAAGCCTGGGAATCTGATTTTATTCAAGGGTTAAGAATCAATAGCATTCCAAGATTTATTTTAATAGATCCTAACGGCAACATAGTCAATCCAGATGCACCAAGACCATCAAGTCCAAAACTCACAAAACTCTTTGAATCTTTAAATATATAACTTGAATATATCATAAAAAAAGCTGCGTTCGCAGCTTTTTTTATGATTTCTCTTCATTGTTTTTTTCTTTTGGATGTTCTGTTTGTTTAAACAAATCCATATAAGCAGTGCCTAAATATTCAATAATATGACTTGCTATTAAACTTTGATAGCCATAATCTTCAACAGCGATATCGGCAGATTTACCATGAAGATATACACCAAAAACTGTAGCAGATAGGGCATCATAGCCTTGAGCCATTAAACCAGTTATCACGCCTGTTAATACATCGCCACTGCCAGCAGTTGAAAGTCCAGGATTTCCAGAGGTATTAATATAGAATTTTTCATTAAAAACAGTCATGGTATTCGCACCTTTTATCACTAAAATTACCCGATGCTTTTTTGAAAATAGTTTAGCTTTTTCCAATTTATCAAAATCATCTGTCCATACTCCTATTAACCTTTCTAACTCTTTAGGATGCGGTGTTAAAACCGTGATTTCTGGTAATAACTTTAACAATTTAACATTCTTAGCCAAAATATTGATGCCATCTGCATCTATAACAAGTGGTGTTTTATTGGTTTTTAAAAAATCTTCAAAAGCATGAACCGTTTTAGGATGTGTACTTATTCCTACTCCAAAAGCAATAACTGTTGGCTTTATATCAAACGCAATGCTTGAAATAAGGTTTTCATCAACATCTGTAATAACCATTGCCTCAGGAAAAGACGTTTGCAAAGGCACATAGCCGCATTTTGGAACATAGGCAGTAACCAAGCCTGAACCTGCACTTAAAGCGGCTCTGCTAGCTAAAATAACGGCACCAATTTTACCGTAACTTCCACCAACAATTAGGGTATGCCCAAATTGGCCTTTATGTGAAAATTTATCTCTTGGGATATATATTGGGATAGCTTCATATTTGCCAATTAAATTAAAATCTGTTTGAGTTACAGATAAAAACTCAGTATCTAAACCAATATCTAAAACTTCCCAATTAACTGTAAATTTTCCAGTCTCTGGTAAAAAAAACAACAATTTAGGCGAAGCAAAACTTAAGGTATATGATGCCCAAACCACACCTTCATCACTTTCAGGTGGCGCATCTGTTTGCAAGCCTGAAGGAATATCAATAGACAAAGTAAACGCTTTTGAATTTTTAATATGTTTAAACAAGGCTTTAACCCAAGCAATAACGGGTCGGTTAAGACCAATGCCAAAAATAGCGTCAACAATAATATCATCTTGCTGTATTATAGGGAAATCATCTTCATCATTTAAAAGTTCTGGCCAATGTTTGGTCACATTTTTTATACGATCATAATTAATCAAAAAATCCTTAGAACGTTTATCACTGTAATTAACAATATATGTTTTAACAGGATATCCTTCCAGAACCAAATGCCTCGATAAAACCAAACCGTCTCCACCATTATTGCCAATACCACAAAACACATGAATGGGCACTTGTGCGCCTTGCATCCGTGTATGAATCCAATTAAAGATTTGAAGACCTGCTCGTTCCATCAAATCGGTTGAACTTATGTTTTGACGTTCAGTGGTTAACCTATCGCCTTCGTAAATTTGTTCTTTAGAAAATATTTTCATGTATTTAAATAGTTGACTTTAATGCTTACCTGAAATGACCCAAGATAACCTTTCAGCTAGTTTAGATAAAAAGGACTGTTTTAATTTCTGATTGTTGATTTAACTAAATCTGTTCAATAATTATAATTTTTATGAGATAAAATGTAACACAGGTTAAGAATTTTGCAAAAATCAGCCATTTGTTTTTTTATTTAGTTAAAAGTAATATTTTTGATTAGTTTTACATGTTAAAATGAATCTTTTAAATCAAAATAGCATCTATTTTATTTCGTCTTTAACAGACGAAAAGGTTTCTTTTTTTGGAATTACTACAACCAATACCACTACCCTTTGGGGTTACTAATTATTTTCTCTTCGGAACCGTTTTGTAATTTATATAAATTACCCTTTCAAAATTTTTTAATTAAAATTCTAATTCATTTATAATGAAAGTTTTAAAATTTGGCGGAACTTCGGTAGGTTCAGCAAAAAACATCAATAATGTTATTGACATTCTTAATTCCTTAACTGAAAACGACAAGGTACTTTGTGTAGTTTCAGCCGTTGGAGGTATTACCGATAAACTTCTTGCTGCTGGTAACTTAGCAAAAAACAAGGATGCAGGTTATTTAGGCATGATAGCCAATATTAAGGAGATTCATTTCAAAATAGTTAAAGAATTAAACCCTAATCATGGTTCATCTATTGCAAATACCATAGATGGAAAATTTAAAGATCTTGAAAATTTACTGAATGGCATATACTTAATTAATGAGTTGTCTCCAAAAACCTCTGATAAATTAACCAGTTATGGCGAAATGTTATCGTCATTCATTATTGCAGAAACCATGAAAAATCGTGGTATATCTACTGAGTTAAAGAACGCGCAGGAACTCATTATAACCAATTCTAATTTCACAAAGGCAGAAGTTGATTATACCATAACTAATAAAAACATCCAGAATTATTTTAAAACAGTTCAACAAAGTATTACCATTCTACCCGGGTTTATTGCCCATTCAAAAACTGGTGAAAATACTACTTTAGGCAGAGGTGGCTCAGATTTTACCGCAGCCATTCTTGCAGCAGCTTTACGTGTGGAACAACTTGAAATTTGGACCGATGTAAGCGGTATGTTTACTAGCAATCCAAAACTGGTAAAACAGGCGTATCCCATTGAGAAATTGTCGTATCAAGAAGCTATGGAATTGTCTCATTTTGGAGCGAAAGTGTTGTATCCTCCAACGGTACAACCGGTTCTTGATTTAAACATTCCAATCCACATCAAAAATACCTTAGAACCAAAATCAATTGGAACCATTATTTCTAATGACCATATCAATTCTGGCATTCCAGTAAAAGGCATCAGTAATATTAACAATATTGCACTTCTTACACTTCAAGGCAGCGGTATGATTGGTATTCCAGGATTTTCAAAACGCTTATTCGAAACTTTATCACAAGAAAAAATCAATGTTATTTTAATCACACAGGCTTCATCAGAGCATTCTATTTGCATAGGAATTGATGTAAACGATTCAGATGTGGCCAAAACGGCCATTGATAAAACCTTTGAAAATGAAATTGCATTGAATAAAATTGACCCCATAATTGTTGAGACCAATTTATCAATCATCGCACTTATTGGGGATAACATGAAAAATCACCAAGGCATTAGTGGTAAAATGTTCAGTACCTTGGGTAAAAACAACATCAACATCAGGGCAATAGCCCAAGGTGCTTCAGAAAAAAACATATCGGCTGTTATTTTGCAAAGCGATGTTAAAAAAGCCCTTAATTCGCTTCATGAGCAATTTTTTGAAGTTAAAACAAAACAACTCAATGTGTTTATTACAGGCGTTGGTAATGTTGGCGAGAAATTATTGGAACAAATAAAACAGCAAAAAAAGTACCTGAAAGAGACTCTAAAAATCAGTTTGCATGTTGTTGGTTTATCGAACTCACGAACCATGATTTTTGATACAGATGGCATTGATTTGAATACATGGAAAGAGCAATTAAAAGAAGGTGAAAAAGCCAGTCTACATGTTTTTTTTGAAACTGTAAAAACCTTAAATTTAAGAAACAGTATTTTTGTTGACGTTACTGCCAATGATGAAGTAGCTAATTTATATGCCAATTATTTAAGACAAAGTATTGGTGTGGTTGCTTGCAATAAAATTGCATGTTCCAACCCTTATGACCATTACAGTTTATTAAAACGACTGTCTTTAAAATACAATGCACCTTTTCTCTTTGAAACCAATGTTGGTGCTGGATTACCTATCATTGATACTTTAAATAATTTAATTGCTTCAGGAGATAAAATTACCTCTATACAAGCAGTTTTATCGGGAAGCTTAAACTTTGTTTTCAATAATTTTAATGATTCTACTAAGTTTTATGATGTGGTGAAGCAAGCCGCTGCTGAAGGTTATACTGAACCAGATCCAAGAATTGATTTAAGCGGCGTTGATGTTGCCAGAAAAATATTAATTTTAGCTAGGGAAAGTGGATTAAAAATGAATTTGGAAGATATTTCCAATACATCCTTTTTATCAGATTCTGGGGTAAAAAGCAATACCGTTGATGACTTTTATCAAACACTCATTAAAGATGAAGCTCATTATCAAGGGTTATATGCTTCCGCGAAAGCAAAAAACTGTCAGTTAAAATATGTGGCTGAATTAAATCAAGGTAAAGCCCAGGTTGGTCTAAAAGAAATCCCTGAAGGGCATCCATTTTTTAATTTAAAAGGAAAAGATAATATCGTCATGTTTTATACACAACGCTATCCAGAGCAACCTATGATTATTAAAGGCGCAGGCGCAGGCGCCGATGTAACGGCTTCCGGCTTGTTTGCAGATATCATTAGAATTGGAAATTATTAAAAATAGACTTTGAGAATAGAGAAAAAAGAATAAAGACCTTGTAATTTATCTATTTTCTTTCATCTATTTTCTATTATCTGAATAAAAATGAACGAAATAAAAATATTTTCTCCAGCAACCGTCGCAAATGTCTCTTGTGGTTTTGATGTCTTAGGCTTCTGTTTAGATAGTGTTGGTGATGAAATGATTATTAGAAAAACCGATAAAAAAGGCATTTATATCACTAAAATTAAAGGATTCGATTTGCCTTTTGAACCAGAATTAAATGTAGCAGGTGTTTCTGCATTGACCATGTATAAAGCTGCTAAACCAAATTGCGGATTTGAAATTGAAATCTATAAAAAAATAAAACCAGGAAGTGGTATTGGTAGTAGTGCTGCCAGTGCCGTAGGAAGTGTATTTGGTATGAACGAACTTCTTGGAAAACCTTTTAATAAAACAGAATTAACAGCATTTGCTATAAAAGGTGAAGCCTTAGCCAGCAAGTGTGAACATGCTGATAACCTCGCTCCTGCTATGTTTGGAGGGTTTACGTTAGTAAAGAGTTTATCCCCGTTGCAAATACTGGAAATTCCTAGTCCGGATGATTTATACGCCACCATTATCCATCCACAAATTGAAATTAAGACCTCTGAAGCCAGAGCTATTTTGCCAAAAAACATTCCCTTAAGTGATGCCATTACACAATGGGCTAATTTTGGAAGTTTAATACACGCGTTGCATACAAGCAATTTTGCTTTAATTGAAAGTTCACTTCATGATGCCATAGTAGAACCGTATCGAAGTCAATTAATTCCATATTTTATAGAGGTAAAACAAGCGGCATTACAAGCAGGTGCTTTAGGCGCAGGTATATCGGGTTCTGGGCCTTCAATTTTTACTTTAAGTAAAGGTATTGAAACTGCTATAAATGTGGAACAAGCAATGCGTAAAGTTTATTCTAAAACAGCTATAAATTTCGATATTCATATTTCTAAAATTAATAAACAAGGCATTAAAATATTATCATAATTATTTGTCTTTACGAGGTGGAACGATGTAGTAATCTTTTAAATTTAGCAGATTGCTTACATAAACAAAAAAAATACTTCAAAATGACATAAAATTGAAATTATAATGAATTATTACTCTCTAAACAAACAAGCTCCAAATACAACCTTTAAAAATGCCGTTATTAAAGGCTTAGCGCCCGATAAAGGTTTGTACTTTCCAGAAACCATAACACCGCTTCCTCAATCGTTTTGGGATAATTTTGATCATTTATCATATTCTGAGATTGCTTTTGAAGCCATTAAACAATTTGTATCTCCCGAAATTCCCGAACCTGTTTTAAAAACCATTGTTGAAGAAACCTTGTCTTTTGATTTTCCTGTTGTGACATTAAGCGAGAAGATTTCAACCTTAGAATTATTTCATGGTCCAACCATGGCATTTAAAGATGTTGGCGCTCGTTTTATGGCACGTTGCTTGGGTTATTTCAACAAAGAAAATCCCCATGAAGTAACCGTTTTAGTAGCCACATCTGGCGATACTGGAGGCGCTGTTGCTAATGGTTTTTTAGGTGTGAAAGGCGTGAATGTAGTTATTTTATATCCGAGCGGAAAAGTAAGCGATATTCAAGAAAAGCAACTCACCACACTTGGACAAAACATCAAAGCCCTTGAAGTTCAAGGCACCTTCGACGATTGTCAAGCGATGGTAAAAACCGCGTTCTTAGATGAAACTTTAACCAGTAACATGCAATTAACCTCGGCAAATTCCATAAATGTGGCGCGTTGGTTACCTCAGTTATTTTATTTTATGTTTGCTTACAAACAATTGCATAAAAAACACCAAAACATTGTGTTTTCTGTGCCAAGTGGTAATTTTGGGAATATTTGCGCAGGTATGATGGCACAACAATTAGGCTTGCCTATTACTCATTTTGTGGCCTCAAATAACGATAATAATGTGGTTACGCGCTATTTAATTTCTCAGTTATACCAACCAAGACCATCTGTACAAACCATTAGTAATGCCATGGATGTTGGTGCGCCAAGTAACTTTATTCGCATACAGGAAATTTATAAAAACCAATTTGAAACTTTAAAAGAAAATCTGTCGTCTTACAGTTTTTCTGATGAAGAAACTAAAACCGCTTTAAAAGAACTTTACACAGAGTACAATTATGTTGCCGATCCACACGGAGCCGTAGGCTATTTAGGTTGTAAAGCTTTTTTAAAAGAAAACCCAGAAGCGCATTGTGTATTTTTGGAAACGGCGCATCCAACCAAGTTTTTAGACGTTGTTGAAGAAGTCATAAAAGAAAAACAATCCTTACCAGAACAAATTCAATCTGTTATGGGTAAAGACAAAGTAGCTGTTGAAATTTCAACTTATGAAGATTTAAAAGCGTTTTTATTAAACTAATAGCCTTTATGACAACCTTGGTTAAAGCTACTTTGAACGATGTAGAATTGCTTACCAATTTAGGTAAAAAAACTTTTTTGGAAGCTCATGGCATGAGTGCTCCAAAAAAAGATATTGATAACTACGTACACACAAAATTTAGTCAGGAAGTATTCGAAACCGACTTAAACGATTCTAAAAACCATTACACCATTCTGTATCATCATCAAAAACCGGTTGGGTATTCTAAAATTATTTTTAATTGTACGCATCCGAATATTTTCATTGACCAGGTTACCAAATTAGAACGTTTATACCTACTTCAAGAGTTTCATAATTTAAAATTAGGACTTCAACTTTTTAATTTTAACCTTCAGGAGTCCATAAGCAACCATCAAGCAGGCATGTGGCTGTTTGTTTGGGTAGAAAACCAAAAAGCGATTGATTTTTACAAAAGAGCTGGATTTAAAATCATTGGAAATCATGATTTTAAAATTTCCGAAACGCACTCCAATCCTAATCATCACATGTTATTAACCTATTAAAAGATTATGAATTTTACAGACTGGATTGGATTTTTAGGTGTTTTTCAAATACTATTGGCTTATGTATTAAATGTAACTGAAAGAGTTTCAAACAAAAGTTTTATTTTTTTAATACTGAATCTTTCTGGTGCTACTATGGCTTGCATAGCTTCTGTCTTTTTAAACTATTGGCCATTTATCATTTTAGAAGGTATTTGGGCACTCGTGTCTTTATATTCGTTAATGGCTTATTTTAGAAACCGCTAGTGTTTGACTTTGGTAGAAAAAAAGGGTATCTTCGTTTAACTGCTTTGATATGGACTGTTTTTATTGTTTATATCAAAGCAGTTAAACGAACTCAAAAACCACTAATCCAAATCTGGCAATTCCAAATGACCTAATGGGCTGGTTTTTTTCATCAACGCTTCAATGGCGTCCGATGTTCGTGGTGCTTCTGCAGATAACACCACAGGACCGTTTTCAGTAATCAACACATCATCTTCAATTCTCACAGCAATGCCCCACCATTTTTTATCGCATGGACTTCCTTCTGGAATATAGATACCTGGTTCAACCGTGATGACCATATTGGCTTTAAAAGGACCATTTAAGTTGGTATCGTGCACATCTAACCCAATGTGGTGAGAAGTACCATGAGGAAAGTATCGTCTGGCTTCATCATCGTTTTTTGCAATGCCTAAAGCCATTAAACCTTCATTAATAACCTGTCTTGCAGCCTCATCGGGTGAATTTTAATGGTTTCCAATAACCGATACGCCAATGCCAGCTTCCTGGGCTTTATAAACCAAATCGTAAATGAGTTTTTGTTCCAGATTGAAAACTCCATTTGCAGGAATGGTTCTGGTAACATCGGCGGTATAACCATGATACTCGGCCCCTAAATCCATCAACACTAAATCATTATCCACTTTAGTTTTGGTATTTTCAATATAATGCAACACACAACCATTATTGCCTGCACCCACAATACTTGGATAGCCTTCGTATTCACTGCCATATTTTTTATATACATACTCATGAATGCCTTGAATTTCTGCTTCAGACATACCTACGTGCATGGCTTTCATAATTTCACGTTGCCCCATGGCAGAAATGCGTACTGCTTTTTTAAGTAAAACCATTTCATCATCTGTCTTTATTTCTCTGAGTCCTGCCATCAATCTCAATAAGGTTTTATGGTCAACCGTTACTTTTTTCTCTTGAATGCTATTGGTATTTTGCTTTAATTCTACATTCATCTGGTTGTTGGTTACAACAGTGGTTTCTGTATAGTTTATTTGTGTTTTAAAGGCTTGAATTAAACTGTATAAATCTGCCTTATCGCGTGTATTGTCTCTATAATCGTCTTTAAAGGCATCAAACATAACCGCGTCAAAATCTGTAAAACGGATGCCATTACTTAAGAAATCTTCACCATTAAAGGCCACTTTAAATCCCAGTTGTTGTTTGGCACCTTCAATGCCCAGTCGTTTGCCTGTCCATTGTTCTGCTAATTCATTTCGTTTTTGAACATAAAGCAACTCGTTATAGGGATCCCCTTTGTCATTGGTTTGATTTTCTGAAAAAACAACCAATACGGCATGAGGTTCTTTATAACCTGTTAAATAATAAAAATCAGGATTTTGATGATACACATAATCTACATCATTGGCTCTGTTTCTAACGGCATTTGCAAAAAAAACAGCAACCGTGTTTTTAGGCATGCTTGCACGTAAGGCTTCCCTTCTATTCTTATGAAATTCAGAAGACAAATAATCTTTAGGTGTTCCATCCTGGGCGGAAATTAAGATTGAAATGAACAGAAAACAAATAAGGCTTAAAACGTTTTTCATGGGTTGGTTTTTTTATATGGCTGAAAAAATAACAAATATTGAAATAATATGAATTTAAATTAACAAATAATTATCCTGCAAGAGAGATAAAAAAGTATAAAATATTTGTACGTTTGCCAATCAAAATATTATCCTAATAAGAATGAAAAATACAGCTTTAACATTTACACATGAAGCTTTAGGAGCCAAAATGGTACCTTTTGCTGGTTTTAATATGCCTGTACAGTATGAAGGCGTCAACGCAGAGCATGAAACGGTTAGAAACGCAGTTGGAGTGTTTGACGTTTCGCATATGGGTGAATTTTTAATTGAAGGGGAACATGCTTTGGAATTGATTCAAAAAGTAACCAGTAACGATGCTTCTAAATTAACCATAGGAAAAGCACAATACAGTTGTTTGCCAAATGACAATGGTGGCATTGTGGATGATTTGATTGTTTATAAAGTAAAAGAATTAACCTATTTATTGGTGGTGAACGCCAGCAATATTGAAAAAGACTGGAACTGGATTCAATCAAAAAACGATGTTGGTGCAATCATGAGAAATCTTTCTGATGAGTATTCACTATTAGCCATACAAGGGCCAAAAGCTGTGGAAGCCATGCAATCGTTGTCTAGTCATGATTTAGCTGCCATTCCATTTTACCATTTTATAGTAGGTGATTTTGCAGGCATTGAACACGTTATTATTTCTGCAACAGGATACACTGGAAGCGGTGGATTTGAAATTTATTGTAAAAACAATGAAGTTAAACAAGTTTGGGACAAGGTTTT
The DNA here is from genome assembly GCA_002784145.1 of Flavobacteriaceae bacterium CG_4_10_14_3_um_filter_33_47. Lineage (GTDB taxonomy): Bacteria > Bacteroidota > Bacteroidia > Flavobacteriales > Flavobacteriaceae > Yeosuana. The sequence goes on from PFKE01000153.1 coordinate 27,464, forward strand.
TGAGGCCGGTGCTTCTTATGGAATTAAGCCTATAGGATTGGCTGCTCGTGATACTTTACGATTGGAAATGGGCTATTGTTTATACGGCAATGATATTGATGATACCACATCACCCCTGGAAGCCGGTTTAGGATGGATTACGAAATTTTCTAAAAAATTCACCAACTCAGAAGCTTTAGAAATAGAAAAACTACAAGGATCAAAACGCAAATTAGTGGCTTTTGAGTTGGACGAACGTGGTGTACCACGGCATGGTTATGATATTGTTGACGGAAACGGACATAACATTGGAGAAGTTACCTCTGGAACCATGTCGCCTAGTTTAGGAAAAGGCATTGGTTTAGGATATGTAACAACCGCTTTTTCAGATGTAAATAGTAAAATTTACATACAAATTCGTAAAAATGCCATTTCTGCAACGGTCGTAAAATTGCCTTTTTTTAAGAAATAATATGCGTAATTTTCAACCAATTCTTAAGGATATTTATGCCTCGGTCATGGCGACCAAAGACAAAGGTACTGTTGCCTCATACATTCCTGAATTGGCTATTGTTGACAAACAGAATTTTGGTATTCATTTGCGCACTTTAGATGGATATGAATATGCCATTGGCAATTATAATAAGCCGTTTTCTATCCAAAGTATTTCAAAAGTGTTATCGCTAACAAAAGCTACTTCTATAATAGGAAATAATATTTTAAAACGTGTTGGTGTAGAACCTTCTGGTCACCCATTTAACCAATTGGCCTTATTGGAGATTGAAAATGGTATTCCTCGAAATCCTTTTATAAATGCGGGTGCTATTGTAATTGCCGATATATTGGTGTCTCGATTAGAAAACCCAAAGCAAGATTTTCTGAATTTTGTAAGAGGCATCACTAATGATGTTTCTATACATTACAACGAATCGGTAGCTCATTCAGAAAAAGTAACAGGTTTTAAAAATTATGCCGCCGCAAATCTTTTAAAATCGTTTGGGAATCTTGAAAATGATGTCGAAGTTGTTTTAGATTTTTATTTCCATCAATGTTCTATTGAAATGTCTTGCAGTCAGTTATCTAAAGCCTTTTTTTTGTTTGCCAATAAAGGGAAATGTTTACAAAATGTGCTTCACCTTACCGAAAGCCAGATAAAACGTATCAATGCGCTTATGCTAACCTGTGGGTTTTATGACGAAGCTGGAGAGTTTGCTTTTGAAGTTGGCTTACCTGGAAAAAGTGGTGTTGGTGGCGGTATTGTAGCATTGCTTCCAAATAATTTCATCATTACTACTTGGTCGCCTGGACTGAATATTAACGGAAATTCTAAACTTGGCATGCATGCTTTAGAACAATTTACCACAAAAACACAGCTGTCTATTTTCTAGAAAATTTCAGTCTATGGTATGAATGAAAAAGAAGGTAAACATAGAATATTAATTTTAGGTGCCAGTGGTTTTTTGGGTGCTGCACTGTATAAAGAACTTTGCCCCTATTTTAAAACCTTTGGAACCTATCATACCGATAACCTAAGCCTGAGTAAAAACAATCAGTTTTTTCAATATAACCTAGAGGAAGATGATGTCTTTGAAATTCTAGACATTGTTAAACCTACCATCATAATTTCATCGTTACGAGGCAATTTTTCAGCACAAATTATTGTTCATAATCATCTTGTGGAGTATATCTCTTCAAATCTCTGCAAGCTTATTTTCTTATCATCAGCCAATGTGTTTGATGCGTATAGTAAATACCCAAGTTATGAGCATGATAAAACTCTAAGTCATAGTATTTATGGTCATTTCAAAATAAAAATTGAAAACATGCTTTTGCGTTTGCCAAAAAAGAAAACGGCAATTATAAGGTTGCCCATGGTATTTGGAACACAATCACCCAGAATGAATAAAATCATTCAAAGTTTAAAAGATAATTCTCCTATTGAAGTCTTTCCAAATCTTATTATGAATGTGACTAACTATTCAAAAGTATGTCAACAAATCCATTATATTATAAATAGAAATAAGTTTGGCGTTTTTCATTTGGGAAGTAACGATTTAGTGCATCATGATGATTTTATTAAAGATATTGTTGAGTCTTTGGGGATTATCAACGCTATTTTCAAAAAAGTTTACACCACCAATGATGAGCGTTATTTAGCCGTTTTACCAAAAGAAAATTTATTACCAAAACATTTGCAAATACAAAGTCAGCAAATTTTAAACGACCTTAAATTATAATTGATTTTAACAAGCCAAATGAGTAAATTAGTAACTTAGCCATTTAAATAAAGAGAGCCATGAATAAACTTTCAGAACAAGAAATTGAAACCAGATTATTAAGATTTCCAGATTGGGAATATTATGATGATGCTTTACACGCAGAATTTGAATTTGAGAATTTTAAAGACTGCTTTAGTGCCATGAGTAGAATCGCGTTTGAATGCGAAGCCTTAAATCATCATCCAGATTGGTCAAACACATACAATGTACTCACCATTTCACTCTCGACACATTCGGCACATGGTGTTACAGAATTAGACTTTAAATTGGCCGAAGCCATAGAAACGATTGTTGAACCTGAAGAAGACTAAAAGCATTAAAAAGGCCATTGACTTTAGCCGTTGTTAGCTATATAAGATTATTATCATTTAAAGGCATTTCATTTTTTAGAAATTGTTAAATTTGCTACCAATATAAAAACCATTTTGATCTTAAACTTTTTAACTTTAAACTAAAATTATGGGAAGAGCTTTTGAATTTAGAAAAGCACGTAAAATGAAGCGTTGGTCGGCCATGAGCAAAGCTTTTACACGCATTGGAAAAGATATTGTCATGGCGGTAAAAGAAGGCGGTCCAGACCCAGCAAGCAATTCGCGGTTAAGAGCTGTTATACAAAATGCTAAGTCGGTAAATATGCCGAAAGATAATGTAGAACGTGCCATAAAAAAAGCAAGTGATAAAACCCAAGGCGATTACAAAGAAGTGATATTTGAAGGTTATGCACCTCATGGCATAGCCATTTTGGTTGAAACTGCTACCGATAATAATACCAGAACGGTTGCAAATGTTAGAAGTTATTTTAATAAATGCGATGGTAGTTTAGGAACTTCTGGTTCGGTGGTTTTTATGTTTGACCATACCTGCAATTTCAGAATCAATGCTGAAGGATTGGATGCTGAAGAAGTTGAATTGGAATTTATTGATTATGGGGCTGAAGAAGTTTTTGCTGATGATGATGGTATTTTAATATATGCTCCTTTTGAAAGTTTTGGTGCTATCCAGTCTGCTTTAGAAGAAAAAGGCATTGAAATATTATCTTCAGGTTTTGAAAGAATTCCACAAGTTACTAAACAATTAAGCCCGGAACAAGCTGCAGATGTTGAAAAATTGTTAGAAAAACTTGAAGAAGATGATGATGTACAGTATGTATATCATACCATGCAAGAAACAGAAGATTAAAAATATCAATGTTAAACAGATTTAATTTAAGAGGGTTTTTGCCCTCTTTTTTTTTGCATATTTTTTTAATACCTTTCCTTTTTAAAGAATCTAATCTATACTTTCATTAATAAACTAAAAACTATTATTAACAGCTCATTTTAAAAATATTTATATGCAATTTCCAAATAAAAAATTAATCGTAGCTTTTACTTTTTGTTGTTCCATTTTTTTCTCATTGGCTCAAAATCATGGGGAAAGATTGGAGTCTTTGGATGTTATTCATTATAAATTTAGTCTGACATTAACAGATGATTCTAATGACATTAAAGCCATTGCAGAAGTAAAAATTCAATTCAAAAAAAACATGACTAGCTTTTACCTTGATTTAGTTGGAAAACAAAGCGATAATTTTGGCATGACAGTGACTTCTGTTTTTGAAAACAATCAACCAATTGCATTCACTCAAAAGAACAATCAATTAGTACTAAATCCCGTTGCAACTTCTACTAACACCATAAAAACATTTATTATAACCTATAACGGAATTCCTGAAGATGGCTTAATCATTTCAAAAAACAAATATGGAGACCGGACATTTTTTGGTGATAATTGGCCTGACAGGGCTAAAAATTGGATTCCAGTGGTTGATCATCCATCAGATAAATCAACCGTAGAATGGGCTATTACAGCACCTTTGCATTATCAGGTAATAGGGAACGGATTAATGGTAGAGCGCACCAATTTAAACGACAAAACGAGCCTAACCCGTTGGAAAATGAACACACCAATACCTACAAAAGTGATGGTTATTGGCGTGGCGCGTTTTGCTGTAGAACATTTAGAAAGTATTTACAATATCCCAGTATCTTCATGGGTTTATCCTCAAGATAGAGATTATGGCTTTAAAGACTATGCCTTGGCTTTACCCGTTTTAGATTTCATGATTAATCTTGTAGGTTCTTATCCATTTAAAAAACTTGCCAATGTGCAATCCAAAACGCTTTATGGTGGCATGGAGAATGCTGGTAACATTTTTTACAATGAGAACAGTGTAACAGGTCATGGAGATTATGAAGCCGTTATAGCTCACGAAATTGCTCACCAATGGTTTGGGGATTCTGCATCAGAGTTAAACTGGCACCACGTTTGGCTAAGTGAAGGTTTTGCTACCTACTTTGAAAATTTATTTTATGAAAACAGATATGGACGAGATTCTTTTGTAAACAAATTAGATGAAGACAGACAAAAAGCTGTAAGGTATTCAAAACAAAGCCAATCGCCTATTGTTGATACCACCATTACTGATTATTTACAATTGTTGAGTCCGAATACCTACGAGAAAGCCAGTTGGGTTTTGCATATGTTGCGAAGAGAACTTGGTGATGATTTGTTTTTTAAAGGCATAAAAAAATATTACGACACTTATAAATATAGTAATGCCTTATCTATAGATTTTCAGCATATTATGGAAGAAACCTCAGGTAAAGATTTAAATAGTTTTTTTAAGCAATGGCTCTATCAATCTGGTCATCCTAAGCTTGATATTTCATGGAGTAGGCATGACGATTTAAGTATTGAAATTAAGCAAATTCAAGAAAACCTTTTCTATTTTCCTATGGATATAAAGATTAATTTTGAAGATGGAAGTACTTCTGTAGAAGCTATAAACGTATCCGGTAAAAATCAAAAATTCAATATTAATACTTCTAAAAAAATCATTTCCATAGAACCAGATCCAAACACTTGGTTATTTTTTGAATTGAACGCTTTAAAGCAGATTTGAATATTTTAATTATATGATAAATGTCAAGTTTTAGTCAATTCAAAATTGATAATTTTATGTTATAAAAATTATAACCTTTTTTATATACAATGAATAAAATATTCTTTACAACATTAATCTTGTGTTCAATTTTGATGGTTTCCTGTAAAAAACAAGAAACAAAAGAAATCTTAACAAAAACTGAAACCCATAAACATTGGAGTTACGAATGGGAAACTTCTCCTGATCATTGGTTAGAAATTGAAAAAAACTCAGATTGTGGTGGAACAAGACAGTCTCCTATAAACATTATTGACATAAACACCATTTCTGTTGATTCTGCGAGTACCTTAAAAATTCATTACTCATCAAAAACCGTCTTAAATAAAGTAGAAAACAATGGTCACTCAGTTCAGTTTGATTTTAACTTAGGAGATTCAATATCTCATTTAAACAAGATTTATCATTTAAAACAAATACATTTCCATGAACCTTCAGAGCATACTATTAATGGTGTTAAATATCCCATTGAGATTCATTTAGTTCATCAAAGCGATGATAAAAAAGTGACTGTTATGGGTATATTATGTGTAGAAGGACAAGAAAGTCAGCTCTTTGAATTCTTTGAAGGTTATTTACCAATTAAACAAGGAGAACATAAAGACATTAATAAAATTATAAATCTAGCTGATTTATTTCCTGTTGATAAATCTTTTTATTCATACAACGGTTCTTTAACCACGCCACCTTGTACTGAAAACGTAAATTGGATAGTTTACAAACAACCTATCATCATTTCGTTAGAAGAAGTTTTAAAACTTAAAAGCAATATGCCCATAAATAACTATAGAAATGAACAAGCAATAAACGGTAGGAAAATATATTACAATTATTAAAACCTTTATTTATTTTTTACATAAATCAATTTAAACCTACCATTGCTTTGGTCTCTTTGTTCCATTTCAAAAGCATCTAAAGATTTAAATAGTGGCGTTAGTTTTTCAAAACCAAAGTTTCTGGCGTCAAAATTTGGTTGCTTTTTAAGTATTAAAGAGCCTACATCACCCAAAAAAGCCCAGCCATCTTCATCTGCAGCATCTGATACTGAATTTTGAAGCATTCTAATCACTTTTGGTGTAATGTTATAAAGATTTGCCTTTTTGGTTTTTCCATCACTATCTGGCTTTTCGGTATTAGGATTTAAAATCTCGAGATAGATAAATTTATCACAAGCCACAATAAATGGATCCGGAGTTTTCTTTTCTCCTATTCCAAAAACTTGCAATCCTGCTTCTCTTAAACGCGTTGCCAACTTAGTAAAATCACTATCCGATGATGCTAAACAAAATGCATCTACTTTATTAGAGTATAAAATATCCATGGCGTCTATAATCATCGCCGAATCGGTTGCATTTTTACCTGTTGTATAACTGTATTGTTGCACCGGACTTATGGCATTTTCAAGCAAAACATTTTTCCATTTTGCTAAATGAGGTTTTGTCCAATCTCCATAAATTCTTTTTATGGTTGGTGTGCCGTACTTAGCTATTTCTTCCATCATTTCCTTGATGTATTTTGAAGGTATATTATCTCCATCAATTAAAACGGCTATTTTAAAATCTTTTATCATAGATGTTAAAGGTACAGAAAAAACAGTGATTCTTTCAATTAATTTATATGATTTATAAGATAGTTACATCAATAGAAAATAGTACTTCCATGGCTTATTAACAACATCCAATAAACTTATAATTATTCTATAAGACCTTAAATTTTTAAGAATTAATAGAAAACTACTGAAGATTTATGCCTTATTAATGTCATTTGGTTTAACATGAATATCCATTTGAGGAAACGGAATTAAAATGTTGTTTTCATTAAATTTTCTATGGATGATGATTCTAATATCGCTTTTTACTTTTTCAATTCTAAAAATATTTTTACTAAAGAAAAACAGTTGAAAATCTAAAGACGAATTCCCGAAATTTATTAACCTAGCATCAATTAATTCTCGATTCGAAATTTGTGGATGTTCTATGGCGCTTTCCTCTAATATTTTAATCACCAAATCTACATCACTTCCATAAGCAACTCCCACATCAATTTTAAAGCGTGTTTTTTTTGTTTGATGACTCCAGTTTATAACCTTACTAGTTGCGATTAAAGAATTAGGGATGATAATGGATATATCATCTCTGTTACTTCCTTTTGAAGTTCTTATCCCAATGTCATGAATCTTAACAATATCACCATCGATTTCTAAAACATCTCCAATTTTAATAGAACGTTCGGAAAGCAATATAACACCCGAAATAATATCATTAAAGGTTTGTTGCAACCCTAGCCCTATTCCTACAAGTAAGGCTGCAGAACCGGCTAAAAGCAAGGTTATTTTTACGCCTAATGATTCTAATAAAAACACAAAAGCAATAATCCAAACCAAATATTTTATTATTTGAAATAAGGCGAATGTATTGCCTTCATCAACCTTTCCTTCTTGAAACCTTTTATATATTCCCTTTTTAACAAGCCATAAAAACACATGGGTTAACAGAAGAATGAACAAGACAATAATAACTTTCTTAACCTTTATGTTAAAATCACCATAGCTAAAGATTACAAAATCCAAAATACTTTTTATAGTTTCCAAAATAGTTTTATGGGTGTTTATTGCATCAAGAGTAGTCAGGAATTTTACCCTTTACGCCTTTGTAAAAATTATGCATAAATTCAAAATCTTTTTTAATATCGTCTGTAGGATAAAATGGCTTTGAAATGTTGTTTTGTTTATTTTCAAAATCTAATGTAAACATGATGATGGGCACCTTGGCTGTTTTGGCAATATAATAAAAACCTGTTCTCCATGTATCTACTTTTTTTCTGGTGCCTTCTGGAGACATTGCCATTCTAAATTCGCGCTTTTCTTTAAAAAGATTTGCTATAGCCTGAACTTTATTTTCATTCGTATGTCTATCAATTGGCGCACCGCCTAAAGCCCTAAAGAGCCAACCTACAGGAAAAACAAACAATTCTTTTTTTCCAACAAAGTTTGTTTTAACATCTAAAACAGATCTTAATAAAACCCCTATATAGAAATCGTGCCAACTAGTATGAGGGGCTGCAATAATAACGGCTTTTTTAATATCGCCTTTTGAAAAGTCTTTGTTTCCAACAACCGTCCAGCCTAAAACTTTAAAATAAATAAATTTAGCGAGCCATTGCATATTACATTTTTTGATAAAGACTTTTTAGCTTTTCTCTGGTAATTCTTTTTTTCCAGTTTTTACCTATGGCATTTTCCCAAAGTGGTTCTAAACTTAATGAAATATTAATCATAATGTCTAATTCCGAATCGTCTAAATTAGCACAAATCCCTTTAGGAAGTTCTATATGGTGCTTCTTTTTCATGGCTTTGAAAAGTTTAACACCTTCAGGATAAAATTCTTCCAAATGGTCAAAAACAATGCAATTACCAATGCCATGTTTGGTGCCTAATAAGTAAGACAATCCATAGCTCATAGCATGTGCCACCCCAACTTGTGAATAGGCGATGCTCATACCTCCATGCCAAGAGGCCATCATGAGTTTATCTTGAGCCTCATGCTCTGTTAAATGGTCTTCTAAGAATATTTCTTTACAGAGTTCAAAAGCCATATCGCCATAACTTTTACTAAAAGCATTTAAATAAGACCCTTTTAAAGACTCCACACAATGAATAAAGCAATCCATACCTGTGTAGAACCATTGATTTGTAGGCACGCCTTGTGTAAGTTCTGGATCTAAGATAACCTGATCAAAAGGTGTGAAATCTGAATTTATTCCTAATTTCATGTCCGGACCTGTAAGTACGGTCGTTCTTGAAACTTCTGCACCGGTTCCTGATATGGTAGGGATTCCCACATGATATATTGCTGGATTTTTAACTAAATCCCAACCTTGATAATCCTTTGT
>PFKE01000075.1 GCA_002784145.1 Flavobacteriaceae bacterium CG_4_10_14_3_um_filter_33_47
TATTATCCTATATTTGAGTAAAAATAAAAATAACGAATAGTTTAATGAAAGTTTATCCATTTAAAATACCAAAACCACTTCATGACTCATTAGTTTATCAAGTTGATTATGGTGATGTATTTTACAATAAACTCCATCAGCATGAAGACATTCAATTAAGTTTTATTGTGGAAGGCGAAGGCACTTTGGTTGTTGGAGACAGTATCCATCAATTTAAAAAAAATGATATTATAGTTATTGGAAGCAATTTGCCGCATGTGTTTAAGAGCCAATTAAATAAGGGTAAAAAGTCTCATATGCTCACGCTTTTTTTTGATAAGAATTCTTTTGGAAATGATTTTTTTGAACTAGAGGAATTAAGAGAACTCAGCGCTTTCTTTAAAAGAGCTGAACATGGATTTAAAATTACCTCTTCAAAAAAAACCATGATGCTGTTATTTATGCAACTTGAAAAGGCTACAAAACTATCTCGGTTTTTAATATTGCTGGAATTACTAAAGAATGCATCCGTTTGTAATTACTCAAGCTTGTCCTCTTTTATTTATGAAAAAAAATATAAAGAAACCGAAGGCAAGCGCATGCAAGATGTTTTTGATTATACCATGACGCATTTTGAACATGATATTTCGTTAGAAACCATTTCAGGAATTGCCAATATGACCAAAAATGCTTTTTGTAAATATTTTAAAAAACGAACCAATAAAACCTATGTTAGATTTTTAAATGAGTTACGGATTGAACATGCCAGTAAACTTTTAATGGATAAAAAAGAAGCTTCAATAGCAGACATTGCCTATGAATGTGGTTTTAGAAATATCTCTAATTTTAATAGGCAGTTTAAAATGATAAAAGTTATGCCTCCTAATAATTTTAAAAAAAAGAACTTATAAAATGAACTCCAAATATCAATACCTCTTTTTAGGAATAGCCCTTATAATAACTTTAATAGGTTTTATTACAGGAAAATTCATCTTCCTCTTTTTGATTTTACCTTTAGGTTTTGGTTTATTTAAAAAGGATAAAGATTCAAATTAAATTTTTTTTACGTATTTAGTAATAATTACAATTTGTTGCCCATCTACTTTACCTTCAATGTACTCTGCATTTTCATGGTCTAAACGAATGTTTCTAACAGCCGTGCCTTGTTTGGCAACCATACTAGAGCCTTTAACCTTTAAATCTTTTACCAAAACAACCGAATCGCCAACCGCTAAAATAACACCATTAACATCTCTATGAACTATTTTATTGGCTTCATCTTCATGTTCGCCCGTTGCTCTTGCTAATGCTAAAGCCTCATCATCTAAATACATCATATCCAACAAATCTTTGGGCCAACCTTCATTTCTGAGTCTTTGTAACAGTCTCCAGGACATTATTTGAACGGCTACATGTTCGCTCCACATACTATCATTTAAACAACGCCAATGGTTGGCATCCATATCTGTATTCCCTTCAATTTGGTCATGACAGGTACTACAAACCAATACACAGGTATCCATACTTTCATTTAATGATGGCGGAATGGTATATGGTTTTAAATTTTCTGTAGCATTGCATAATTCACAATGGTTATTGCTCCTTTCTTGAAGCATTTGAAGTACACTCATAAATTTATTTTTTGCAATAATACACAATTTAAGAGATTCAAACCAATAAGGCTTTTAATTCTTCTCTCATTTTTTTGTTATACTTTTTACTGCTGCATCACAAGAATAGTCCATAAGTTGTTTTATTAGGCCTACAAAAATTCATGAATTACATAACAAGTACTTATTGTATTGACGGAGGTTAATATATTTCATGATAATAAAAAAAAACGCTTTTGTTTATGTATGCCAAATAATGGGTGTTTTTATGAACCTTGATTCATTTAAATAATCGTTTTAAAAAAATCAATGGTTTTAATTAAACCTTCTTCAAGTTGAATTTTAGGAGACCAGTCCAATTCTTTTTTAGCTATGGAGATATCTGGTTTTCTCATCATAGGATCATCTGAAGGTAAGGGTTTATAAATGATTTTAGATTTAGATCCTGTGAGTCTTATAACTTTCTCAGCTAGTTCCAGAATGGTAAACTCATTTGAATTTCCAGTATTAACGGGACCTATAAAACTGTCTGGTGTTGCCATCATTCTAATCATGGCTTCCACTAAATCATCGACATACTGAAAACTTCTGGTTTGCTCACCTTTACCATAAACGGTTATATCTTGATTTTTTAATGCTTGAACTATGAAATTTGAAACCACTCTTCCATCATCTGGATGCATTCTAGGCCCATAGGTATTAAAAATTCTTATGATTTTAATCCTAACATGGTTTTGTTTATGGTAATCTATAAACAAGGTTTCAGCCGCTCGCTTTCCTTCATCGTAACAAGAACGTTCTCCAATTGGGTTTACATGGCCCCAGTACGATTCTGGTTGAGGATGAACTAACGGATTTCCATAGACTTCACTGGTAGATGCCTGCAATATTTTTGCGTTTATTCGCTTGGCCAACCCTAACATATTAATGGCTCCCATAACAGAAGTCTTCATGGTTTTAATGGGGTTATATTGATAATGAATTGGTGATGCTGGACAAGCTAGATTATAGATTTCGTCTGCTTCAATGAAAAATGGGGTAGTAACATCGTGACGAATCAATTCAAAATACGGGTTTTTTAGCAAATGAACTACATTTTGCTTTTGGCCAGTAAAAAAATTATCTAAACAGTACACTTCGTTTCCTTCGTTTAATAGTCGTTCACATAAATGCGAACCAACAAAGCCTGCGCCTCCTGTAACTAGAACTTTTTTTCGTATCATAATTTTTATGCTAAAGATATTTTGTCGTTATATAAACTCTAGTGCTTTAGGCAGTGACATGTTTTGAAACATTTTTTGTGGTATCAATTCCAATGCAGAAATAATCAAACCCGTTGTGTTTCATTTCATCTTTGTCATAAATATTTCGTCCATCAAATACTGCTGGAATATTCAACAATTTAATCATTATTTTATAATTTGGTATTTTAAATTCAGGCCATTCGGTTAGTATCGCTAAACAATCGGCATCAATTAACACTTCGTATTGATCTTCAAAATAAGAAATGGTGTCTCCAAAATGATGTTTTGCTTCTTTAACAGCAATTGGGTCGTAGGCCTTAACTATGGCTCCAGCTTTTAAAAGTTCTTTAACAATCTTTAATGATGGTGCTTCTCGCATATCGTCTGTTTGTGGTTTAAATGATAAACCCCATAATGCAATTGTTTTACCTTTAATATCATTATTAAAGTATTTCATGATTTTATTAAAAAGCACCAATTTTTGGTCCTTATTTACCGCTTCTACGGCTTTAAGTACCCTTAATTCGTAGTTGTATTCGCTGGCTGTTCTAATTAATGCCTGTACATCTTTAGGAAAACAAGATCCTCCATAACCAATGCCTGGGTAAATAAATTTATTACCAATTCTTGAATCAGATCCTATTCCTTTTCTTACTTTATTGATATCGGCTCCAACAATCTCGCATAAATTAGCAATGTCATTAATAAAACTAATTTTAGCAGCAAGCATTGAATTGGCTGCATACTTGGTCATTTCAGCCGAAACAATGTCCATAAATATGACCGGATGTCCATTTAGAGTAAATGGCTTATATAAGGTCTTCATTAAATCTTCTGCTCTGGGGCTTTCTAACCCAATAACAATTCTATCGGGTTTTAAAAAGTCGTTTATGGCGGCGCCTTCTTTAAGAAACTCTGGATTTGAAGCTACATCAAAATTAATGATAACATTTCTTTTATCTAATTCTTCTTGGATGGTGCTTTTTACTTTAATTGAGGTTCCTACAGGAACGGTACTTTTAGTCACCACAAGTGTATAGTCAGTCATGTGTTTACCACAGTCGCGTGCAACGGCAATAACATATTTTAAATCTGCGCTTCCATCTTCATCTGGTGGAGTTCCTACAGATATAAAGACAACTTCAGATTCTTTGACGGCTTCTGCTATATTGGTGGTAAATTTTAGTCGTCCCTTGCTCATGTTTCGGGTTATCATGTCATCTAATCCAGGTTCATAAATAGGAACAATACCTTTTTTAAGATTATCAATTTTGTTTTGATCGATATCGACACAAACAACATCAATCCCTACTTCGGAAAAACAAGCGCCAGTAACTAGCCCAACATATCCGCTTCCAACTATTGTAATTTTCATACACTTATATTTTATGAAGTTATATTTTTAAATATTTTAGGTCTTTGAAAAATTTTAATTTACTTTAAAAAGTCTATTATCATTCAAAAATTATATATTCCCTTATATTACTATAAACAAGTTTACCTTTAATATCTTGTTTAATAACCATTAAAACGATTTGCTAACAAACTTGTTATGGCTTCTTTCTTGAAGCATTTCAAGAACAATCATAAATTTAATTTTTGCAATAATACACAATTTAAGACTTTCAATCCTATAAGGCTTTCAATTCTTCTCTCATTTTTTTTGTCATACTTAAAACAACCATATCATAAGAATGGTCTATAAGTTCTTTAATTAGGTTTATAGATAGTTCTCCGGAATGTATGTAGACACTATTCCATTGTTGTTTGTGCATGTGATATCCTGGTTGAATGCTTTCATAGGTTGCCCGCAGTTCTTGAGCGTACTCTGGATGGCACTTTAAATTAATAAAAGCATTGCCTTCTTCCCATTGCTTTAATGAGGCTAGTGCAAACATTTTACCTAAAACTTTAAACACCAGCGTATCGTTATCAAAAGGAAAATGCTCTGTGACTGCTTTTTTGCTAAGGCAGTAGTCTCTGTATTGATCTAGGTTCATAAAAAAACACATTCAATATTTCCTTGAATGCGTTTAAAATTACTATTTTTCAGTAAAGAATTAAAAATATTTGCCTATCCATTTACAATTTGGGATGCCTTCTGTATTTTTTACTGAAACTTTATCTGGAAACGATGCCATAATGTTTGGGTCTGTTTTGTAAATATGTTCAATGCTATATTCA
>PFKE01000085.1 GCA_002784145.1 Flavobacteriaceae bacterium CG_4_10_14_3_um_filter_33_47
AGTAAATTCTTGCTGAAAATCATCCAATTTCACAAAGAATTCTGTAACTTTATCTTTAAGCATTTGAGTGTTTTTATACTATTAATATGCTGAATATCAGTCATTAATACAAATTAAAAACACTCTTTTTATTATCTATTATTCACGTTAAATAAGCTTGTACGTTTGGGTGCGCTTTTAAATAAGCTATGCCTTTTTCTAAACCCATAACCATGATGGCAGTGGCAGTGGCATCAGAGGTAATACAATCAGCAGCAAATACCGAGGCACTTAACAGATTGTTTTTTGAAGGATAGCCCGTTTTAGGGTTTATGGAGTGGGCATATTTAACGCCATTTTCAACAATAAACTTTCTGTAATTTCCAGAGGTTGCTAAGCTTCTGTTTTTAAGTTTAACCACGACTTTAAATGGGTTTTGTGACTCTTTATTATCCATGGGTTTTTCAATGCCTACGGTCCAATATTTGCCATTGGGTTTTTGGCCCCTGGCATACACTTCGCCGCCTATTTCTACCAAAAAAGAAGAAAGCCCTTTACTGCTTAAAAACTGTGCGACCACATCAACCGAATAGCCTTGGGCAAAGGCATTAAAATCCAATGACACACGCGGATCTTTTTTAAGTACCTTATTGCCTTGCAATTCTATTTTTTCAAACCCCACAAACTTAAGAATGCTGTCTATCTGGGTTTGTTTTACATTCAGCTTTTTTCCGGGACCAAAACCCCAGGCGTTTACCAAAGGATACACGGTTGGGTCAAAAGCGCCATGGGTATCTTTCCAAATTTCCTTTGCCTTTTTAAAACAGGTTATAAAATAGGCATCAACCTGCACATTGGGCTGATTGGTGTTTATTTTTGATATGATGGACGTAGGGATATAGGTTGACAAAGAGGCATCGAAAGCTTTTAAAATTTCTTCGATTTCAGCTTTAAAGTTTCGCTCTTTTTGGTCATAATATACTATATGGTAGGTTGTGCCTTGTGCTTGGCCATTAATAATGATGGGCTCTTGCTTAGAAACCATCAAGAACGGCAACCAAATAAACACGAATACCCACGTAAATTTTGCCATTATAATTTTAGTTCTTGTTTGTGCATAAAACTACAAAAATCTATGAAATCGTGGTGTTTAACCTTATTGTTGTTTATAAATGATAATAAATTAATAATCTGAAAGGCATATTTATTAGTATTTTTATCATTCTTATTCAACAAGAAGAATTTCTATGTACTTAATTTTTGATACAGAAACTACGGGTTTACCAAAGCGTTGGGATGCACCCATTACAGATACAGATAACTGGCCACGGTGCATTCAAATAGCCTGGCAGCTGCATGATGCTTTTGGTAATTGTATAGAGCATCAAGATTATTTGGTCAAGCCAGATGGTTTTAATATTCCGTTTGATGCTGAAAAAATTCATGGAATTTCTACCGAATTAGCTCAAGCTCAAGGGGAATCTTTAGAGGAGGTTTTAATAAAGTTTAATGAAGCGTTAAGTAAAACAAAATTTATTGTTGGTCAAAATGTAAAATTTGATCTCAACATTATCGGCGCTGAATTTCACAGAACAAACATTGAAAACATATTACAAGAATTACCAGTTTTAGATACCTGTACAGAAAAAACAGCTACACTATGTCAGATTCCTGGTGGACGTTATGGAAAATTTAAATTGCCCACTTTGGCAGAGCTCCATGAATTTTTATTTAATGAACGTTTTGTTGAAGCTCATAATGCTACCGCCGATGTTGAGGCTACAACTCGTTGCTTTTTTGAGCTGATTCGCTTAAATGAATTTACTAAGGAACAATTGGAGGTTACTTCAGATTATTTCAGGGAATTTAATGCTGCCAATCCAAAAGAAATTCAACTTATAGGCTTAAAGCACATCAATCTAAAAAATGAAAGTGCGAACATTAGAGAGCAATTAAAAAAGGCCGAAGCCAGTAAAATTTCAATTCAAGACATTAAAGAAAATATTGCTGAGTTAGAAGATTTTGATTTTGTTCATTTGCATAACCATTCACAGTTTTCCATTTTACAATCTACCATAAGCATTAAAAATTTAGTGGCTTCAGCAGCAAAATACAACATGCCTGCGGTTGCCTTAACAGACCATGGAAACATGATGGGTGCCTTTCATTTTGTTAAAGAAGTTTCTTTTCACAATAAAGCTGTAAAAGCAAAAAATGAAGCCGCCATAGCAAATGGAGAATTACCCATTGCCAAAGAAATTAAACCCATCATAGGATGCGAGTTTTTTGTGTGTGACAATCATTTAGATAAATCCAGAAAGGATAATGGGTATCAAATAGTTCTTTTGGCTAAAAATAAAAAAGGGTATCACAATCTTGCAAAACTTTCATCCATAGCCTACACTAATGGGTTTTATTATGTGCCAAGAATTGACCGAAAATTAATTGAAAAATATAAAGATGATTTAATAGTACTTACAGGTAATTTATATGGTGAAGTGCCTAGCAAGGTTCTTAATATTGGAGAAAACCAAGCCGAGGAATCATTGTTATGGTGGAAAGAACAATTTCAGGATGATTTATATGTTGAAATTATGCGCCATAATCAAGAAGACGAAAGGCGGGTTAACCCAACTTTGATCAATCTGGCCAATAAACATCATATAAAAATAGTTGCTACTAACAATACATATTATGCTGAACAAAAGGATGCAAATGCACATGATATCCTGCTTTGTGTTAAAGACGGTGAAAAGCAAGCAACGCCTATAGGTCGTGGTCGTGGTTATCGCTATGGCATGCCCAATAAAGAATACTATTTTAAGTCTTCAAATGACATGAAAAACTTGTTTAAAGATTTGCCACAAGCCATATCAAATATACAAGATGTTGTGGATAAAATTGAATCTTATGAACTTGCAAGAGAAGTTTTACTTCCCGCTTTTAGCATTCCTGATGAATTTAAAAATGAAGAAGATTTAGTCGATGGCGCTAAACGCGGAGAAAATGCCTATTTACGCTATTTAACTTATAAAGGAGCCGAAAAGCGTTATAGTGATTTGACGCCTGACATTAAGGAACGTATTGATTTTGAACTGGAAGTTATAGAAAAAACGGGCTATCCGGGCTATTTTTTAATTGTTGAGGATTTTATTCGCGAAGCGAGAAAAATGGATGTGTCCGTTGGCCCGGGACGTGGCTCGGCAGCAGGTTCAGTAGTCGCTTATTGCTTGTGGATTACCAATATAGATCCTCTAAAGTACGACTTGCTTTTTGAGCGTTTTTTAAATCCTGACCGTATTAGTATGCCAGATATCGATATTGATTTTGATGACGAAGGCAGAGGTAGGGTTATGGATTATGTCATTAAAAAATACGGGAGCAACCAAGTAGCTCAAATTATTACTTACGGAACCATGGCAGCTAAGTCGTCCATTAGGGATACGGCAAGGGTTTTGGATTTACCTTTATTTGATGCAGACAGAATAGCAAAATTAATTCCTAACATGTCTAAGCTTAATAAAATTTTCGGGCTTAGTGAAAAGGAATTGAACAGTACATTTAGGGCAGAAGATTTAGAGAAAGTCAATCAATTATTAAATATTTCCGAAGGAGAAGATTTAGAGTCTGAAACCATCAATTTAGCAAGAATATTGGAAGGCTCGTTAAGAAACACCGGCATTCATGCCTGTGGTGTTATCATAACACCTAGCGATATTACCAATTTTGTTCCAGTTGCAACAGCCAAAGATTCAGACTTGTACGTCACACAGTTTGATAACTCTGTGGTTGAAGAAGCTGGATTGTTAAAAATGGATTTCTTAGGCTTAAAAACGTTGACCTTAATCAAGGATACCGTTAAAATTGTGAAAGCCAAACATGGTATTTTACTTGACCCTGACAATTTTCCATTGGATGATGAGAAAACGTATGAATTGTTCCAAAAAGGAGAAACCGTAGGCGTCTTTCAGTACGAATCACCCGGAATGCAAAAACATTTAAAAGATTTAAAACCTACTGTTTTTGACGATCTTATTGCCATGAACGCTTTGTATCGTCCCGGCCCCATGGAATACATACCAAGTTTTGTTAAGCGTAAGCATGGTGAGGAAACTATAGATTATGACCTTCCAGCCATGGAAGAGTATTTAAAAGAGACCTACGGAATAACGGTATACCAAGAACAAGTAATGCTGCTTTCTCAAAAATTAGCAGATTTTACCAAAGGTGAAGCCGATGTTCTTAGAAAAGCCATGGGTAAAAAGCAAATTACTGTTCTTGATAAAATGAAACCTAAATTTATTGAACAAGCAAGCGCTAAAGGACATGATAAAGATAAATTAGAGAAAATCTGGAAAGATTGGGAAGCCTTTGCCAGTTACGCTTTCAATAAATCGCATTCAACCTGCTATGCATGGATAGCCTATCAAACTGCTTATTTAAAAGCACATTATCCCGCAGAATATATGGCTGCTGTTCTATCAAACAATATGAATGACATAAAGCAAGTGTCCTTCTTTATGGAAGAATGTAAACGTATGAAATTGAATGTTCTGGGGCCAGATGTCAATGAATCCTACTACAAGTTTTCAGTCAATAAAGATTATGCTGTTAGGTTTGGCATGGGAGCCGTTAAAGGCGTTGGTCATGGCGCCGTAAAAACCATTGTTGAAAACAGGAAAAAACAAGGTCATTACAAATCAATTTTTGATTTTGCAAAGCGAATCGATTTAAGAGCGGCTAATAAAAAGGCCTTTGAAAATTTAGCCTTGGCAGGAGGTTTTGATTGTTTTACAGAAACCCACAGAGCCCAATATTTTCATAATGATGGCGATGGTATTACCTTTTTAGAGAAAGCAATAAGGTATGGAAGTAAACATCAAGAAAACGAAAATTCAGCTCAAGTAAGCTTATTTGGTGATGCTAGTGATATTCAAATAGCAGAACCACAAGTGCCACCATGCGAATCTTGGGGAACTATGGAAAAATTAGCCAAAGAAAAAGAAGTGGTAGGCATTTAT
>PFKE01000125.1 GCA_002784145.1 Flavobacteriaceae bacterium CG_4_10_14_3_um_filter_33_47
CTTTATCGCCTGCAAAAGCTGCCTTTTACTCAGCCGTTTTACCTGGTTTAGGACAAGCTTACAACAAAAAATACTGGAAGATACCCATTGTTTATGGTGCTTTAGGAACTGGAATTTACTTCTATACTACAAATAATAAAAACTATAACCGATATAGAGATGCTTTTAAAAGAAGATTAGCAGGTTTTGAAGACGATGAGTTTATAAATAGAGTGACTATGGATGGTTTACAGAGAGCCCAAACATTTTATAGAAAGAATAAAGAATTGTCTCTTCTTATAACCATTGGCATTTATGCGCTAAATATTATTGATGCCAATGTGGATGCACACCTCCTACAATATAACGTCAACGAAAATCTAACTTTGTCACCACATTTTAAATTCAATGAACTTAATGTTAAAAGTGATGTAGGACTAACCTTGAATTTTAAATTTTAAATCATGATATACCTATTAACAATTTGCAAACCTCTGGATAACTACTGAGACAAAATGTTTGATAAGGCATTACTCGCAATAACAAATAAGATGGAGCTCGTGAATCTTCGATTTCCAACTGAACTTAAAAAAATAAAACACATGAATATTGCTTTACTTGGTTATGGAAAAATGGGAAAAACCATTGAAAAAATAGCAATGGAACGCGGACATACTATTGTTCTAACCGTTGATAAAGATGATAAAGCGTATGATATAACAAAAGCAGATGTTGCTATAGATTTTAGCATTCCAAACGTGGCTTTTAATAACATTTCAAACTGTATAAACCATCAAGTTCCCGTAATTTCTGGTACAACGGGTTGGCTTCAAGATTATGATAAAGCCGTTGCGCTTTGTAAGGAAAAGCAAGGTGCCTTTATTTATGCTTCTAATTTTAGTTTAGGGGTTAATATTTTTTTTGAGCTTAACAAAACCTTAGCTAGAATGATGAGCAATCTTAAACAATATCAGGTGAGTCTTGAAGAAATTCATCATACCCAAAAGTTAGACGCACCAAGCGGAACCGCCATTTCTTTAGCAAATGATATCATTTTAGAACATTCAAAATATGAGCAATGGAAACTTGATGAAACAAGTGAAAATGTCGTTTCTATACATGCAAAACGAATTGAAGATGTTCCAGGCACACACAGCATTACCTACAAAAGCGAAGTAGATACCATCACCATTGAACATATTGCCCATAATAGGCAAGGCTTTGCGCTTGGTGCCGTTATTGCTGCGGAATGGATTGCAGGGAAAAAAGGCGTTTTTACAATGAACGATGTGTTAAATATTGGTTAAGGTTTTTAATATCGGTAACATTTAAATTCAACGAACCACTAACAATTAAAATTTAAAATTATGACTCTAATACAATGGTTAATATTTTTCTTGGTCATCCAACTCATTCACGGTTTAGGAACATGGAAATTATATATTAAAGCTGGCAGACAAGCTTGGGAAGCTTTTATTCCTGTGTACAACGCCGTAATATTAATGAAAATAATTAACAGGCCTTGGTGGTGGACTATTCTATTATTTCTTCCTATTGTAAACCTTATTATGTTTGCAGTTGTTTGGGTTGAGACTGCAAGAAGTTTTAGAAAAAATTCAAATATTGATACCATTCTTGCTGTTGCCACATTGGGTCTTTATAATTTCTATTTAAATTATGTTGCCGACGTAAGCCATGTTAAAGACAGAAGTTTACATCCTAAAACCGGATTGGGAGATTGGGTAAGTTCCATCTTATTTGCTATTGTGGCTGCAACCATTGTTCATACCTATTTTATTCAGCCATTTACCATTCCAACCTCTTCCTTAGAAAAAACACTGTTAGTTGGCGATTTCTTATTTGTTAGTAAATTTCATTATGGTGCCAGAGTTCCCATGACAACCATTGCAGCGCCTATGGTACATGATACCATTCCAGGATTGAAAATCAAGTCGTATTCTTCAGATTATGAACTTCCATACTTGAGAATTCCAGGGTTTCAAAACATAAAACACAATGATATTGTTGTTTTTAACTGGCCTGTTGATACCATGTTGGATATGAGACACACCGATAAATTTTACTACAAGCCTATTGATAAAAAAACAAATTATGTAAAACGTTGTGTGGGACTTCCAGGAGATTCTTTAGAAGTCAGAAATGGTTTTGTGTACATTAACGGTAAACAAAATGTACTGCCAGAGCGTGCAAAACTCCAATTTTCATATATGATTGAAACTAAAACCGGTGCTTTTAACAATTACCAGTTGGCTAATAGATATCATATCACAGATTTTCCTCAATACAATCAAGATAGGTCCGTAAGTTATTTTCCTGCCATTACTGACGAAGATTTAAAGGTATTTAAAAACCATCCTAATATTAATAGCATTACACCTTTGAAGGAAGAACAAGGAAAAAGAGATGTTAACATATTTCCTAGTCATCCTGATTTTAATTGGAATAATGACTTCTTTGGCCCTATTTACATTCCTGAAGCCGGAAAAACTATAAATCTTAATTTAAATATTTTACCCTTATATAAGCGTTTACTTACTGCTTATGAAGGCAATACCTTGGATGTTCAAGGCAATCAAATTTTAATTAATGGTAAGGTTGCAAACACCTACACCTTTAAAAAAGATTACTATTGGATGATGGGTGACAACCGCCATAACTCACAAGACGCAAGAGCTTGGGGCTTTGTACCCTTTGATCATGTGGTTGGAAAGCCTGTTTTTATTTGGATGAGCTGGAATACCAATGGTCAAGGATTTGATAAAATACGTTGGGATAGACTCTTTACTACTGTTGGAGGAAACGGTCAGCCTGTATCGTATTTAATACCGTTTTTAGTGGTACTAGCCTTATGGACAGGCTTTAATAAATGGAGAAAACACAAGAAAGAACATAGTTGATTTGTTTTTTAATTGGTTTATTTTGTGCGAATAAAATAAATAAACGCATCAACACATGAACATCATAATACATCCTACATACTTTCCAAATATTGCACATTTTGTGGCGATGGTAAAGTCTGAAAAGCTTACTTTTGAGATGTACGATAATTTCTTAAAGCAAACATATAGAACCCGAACCTACATTTATGCAGCCAACGGAAAATTATTGTTAAACATTCCTGTGATTCATACCCAAAAAAATCGTCAAAAATACAAAGATGTAAAAATATCACAAGATACCAATTGGCAAGATTTACATTGGAAATCGTTACTTTCGGCCTATAGTACGTCTCCATTTTTTGAATATTATCAAGATGAGCTCTTGCCTTTATTCAAAATAAAAACTAACTACATTCTGGATTTCAATTTAAAATGTTTTGAAATTATTTGTGAATGTTTACAACTAGACATAGACTATTCAAAAACAGAAACCTATAAATCACAAACGGAAGGTTTTTCAGATTTTAGGTTTTTGGTCAGTGCAAAAACTAAAGAACCTCAATTTGAACCTTATATGCAGGTTTTTAACAATAAACATGGTTTTATTAATAACTTAAGTATTATAGATTTACTTTGTAACGAAGGTCCCAATACCATGTGCTATTTAGAAACTCAAACGCTAACCCTAAGTTAATGATTCAAACCTTTGTTCATTACGGCTGTCACGTATTCATTCCTTTAATAGTAGCTTTTGCGTTTTATAGAAAAATGTGGGTTACCGCATTTTTTATCATGCTATCTGGATTATGGATAGATGTAGATCATCTGCTGGCAAACCCTATTTTTGACCCAAATAGATGTAGCATCAATTTTCATCCGCTTCATTCCTATTGGGCTATAGGTGTTTACATCGTTCTTTTATTTCCAAAAAAAACGCGTTTGATAGGTCTGGGTTTAGTCATTCATATCCTTTCTGATGTGTCAGATTGTTCTTTTATGTAAGATTCGTTTAGTCTTCTAAACTTAGCGAAGTCATAATAGGATAGTGATCGGACAAATGCTCATCAAAGGTTTTAAATTTGTTGACCGTAAACGTTTCATCAGCTAAAATAAAATCAATTCTTACTGGAAAAAACTTGAAATCATAGGTTCTACCAAAACCGTTACCAGCTTCTTTAAACGTATCATTTAAATCGCCCTTAATTTTTCTGTAAACATACGAATAGGCCGTATTGTTGAAATCCCCACAGATAATCATCTTATACGGACACTGATTTTTGTGAAGTAAGAATATTTCAGATTGAAATTGTTGTCTTTTAAAAGTGCTTTCTACCAGTTTAAAAAGCCGAGACGTACTTTCGTTTTTAAGTTTTTCTACATTGGTATCAATCTTTAAAGATTGTAGATGAATATTATAAACCCTAATGGTATCTTTCCCTTTAACAACATCGGCAAATATGGCATTATTGGCGGTATTTGGAAATTCTAAAGAACCTGAATTTATAATGGGGTATTTTGATAGAATAACTTGCCCATTTAGAATGGCTTTGCCAGAAAGTTTGACATACTTATGTTTAAAAAACGAAAAATCAATGTTTGTATTGGGATGATAATCTTGAATGCATAAAATATCGGGTGCTTCAGATTTTATAAAATTTTCAATTTTAACATCAATATCTTTTTCTTTTATCCAATCATACAGATTAAATAACCTTACGTTAAAATTCATGACTTTGAAAGCTTTATCATTATTAATATCGGTTGAGGACCCAAACTTATAAAATGAACCATAAAAAATATAACCCAACAAAAGAACCAATAAAGAAAGTAGTAACTGTTTTTTTATTTTAAAAAGCCAATACAAAAAAAACAAAACATTGAGCAAGGTAAGGAAAGGCACACTTAAACTCAAAACAGATAAAAATGAAAATGCTTTGGGTGGCAAAAACGGCAAAACAAACGACAAAAGAAGTACCGTTGCCGCTATGGCATTAAAGACAAAAATAATCTTATCCGTTAGGCTTAGTTTCTTCATATAGTCATTTGCCTGCTTTAAACAAGAATTCTTTTTCTTCAGAGGTTAAACTATCATAACCACTTTTACTTATTTTATCTAAAATAACATCAATTTTCTTTTGGTGATTAAAGGCATCGAAATCCGCTTTGGTATAACCTCCAACTTTGCTTTTATTTTTATGTACCGTTTTTAAAGGAGATTTTTTGGTTTTGTTAAATAGGTCAGTTATCCAATCTAAAATTCGTTCAAAACCTTTCCCTATATCATGACCCTTTTTTAATTGAACCGCATAAAAATATCCCAAAGCAGCGCCACCAATATGTGCCAAATTGCCACCAGCATTGGTTCCAAAAAGTCCTATTACGTCCAATATAACAATGGCTAAACCAAAATACCATAGTTTTAGATTAAAGGCAAAAAATCGTATTTCTTTGCTTGGTAAGTAAGCACATAAAAAAATCAATAAAGCTCTGACAGATGCTGATGCACCAACCAATCTGTTTCCTGTATTAAATACCTCGGGAAACAAACTGTAACAAAGCATAAATAGAAGTCCTCCAGAAATACCCCCCAAAAAATAAACGTTTAAGGCCAATTTTGGATTAAATAAATTAAGGAATAATTCACCAATAACATACAACCAAAGCATATTAAAGAGCACATGCAAAAAATCATAATGCACAAAAGCGTACGATATGATGGTCCATGGTTTTAAAATAAAATCCGACAACTCACTTGGTAATTCAAACCATGACAAGGTGGATTGTTGAAAAGAGCCGTTAATTAATTTGAGTAATAATCCTAAAATAAAAACCAAG
>PFKE01000142.1 GCA_002784145.1 Flavobacteriaceae bacterium CG_4_10_14_3_um_filter_33_47
ATTAGCAGGAAACCCAACACATATTATAGATACTTTACTGGCATCAGGTTTAGATGGATGCATTCATTTAAAATCGGATGTGATACACACCATTTTAGGTGTTCAGGAAAAAGTTCAAAAAAAAATTAAATCATTACAGCTATGAGACGTAATTTTTCAGATCTAAAATTACATACTGTTACAAAACAACAGTCCACATTTTCAGATCATCAAGATATATGGAATACACCAGAAGGCATTCCTGTAAAAACACATTTTTCAAAAGAAGATATTCAAGATGCGGAACATTTAAATTTTGTTGCGGGCTTGCCTCCATTTACACGAGGGCCTTACAGCACCATGTATGTGTCTCAACCTTGGACCATTCGTCAGTATGCAGGGTTTTCAACCGCTGAAGAATCCAATGCATTTTATAGAAGAAACCTTGCTGCTGGTCAAAAAGGATTGTCCGTTGCATTCGATTTAGCAACGCACAGAGGGTACGATTCCGATCATCCACGTGTTACGGGCGATGTTGGAAAAGCAGGCGTAGCTATCGATTCTATTTTGGATATGGAGATTTTATTCGACCAAATTCCGTTAGATAAAATGTCGGTTTCCATGACCATGAACGGTGCCGTTTTGCCCATCATGGCGTTTTACATTGCAGCGGCAAAAAAACAAGGTGTGGCACTGGACCATTTAAGTGGCACCATTCAAAATGATATTTTAAAGGAATTTATGGTGCGTAACACCTATATCTATCCGCCCTTACCATCCATGAAAATTATTGGTGATATTTTTGAATACACCACCAAATACATGCCTAAGTTCAACTCCATTTCTATTAGTGGTTATCACATGCAAGAAGCTGGAGCGACTGCCGATATTGAGTTGGCATATACCTTAGCCGATGGTATGGAATATATCAGACGTGGACTGGCATCAGGTTTAAAAATTGATGAATTTGCACCTAGATTGTCATTTTTTTGGGCCGTTGGGATGAACCATTTTATGGAAATTGCGAAAATGCGTGCAGCACGTATGCTTTGGGCAAAAATCATAAAACAATTTAATCCCCAAAACCCAAAATCCATGGCATTGCGTACCCATAGTCAAACCTCTGGGTGGAGTTTAAGTGAACAAGATCCTTTTAATAATGTTGCCAGAACCTGTATAGAAGCTATGGCTGCCGGATTAGGCGGCACACAATCATTGCATACCAATGCGTTGGATGAAGCCATTGCATTGCCGACCGATTTTTCCGCAAGAATTGCGCGTAATACCCAAATTTATATTCAGGAAGAAACACAGATTACAAAGTCTGTCGATCCTTGGGCTGGATCTTATTATGTAGAATACTTAACTCAGGAAATTGCTAAAAAGGCTTGGACATTGATTGAAGAAGTTGAAGAACTAGGAGGCATGGCAAAAGCGATTGAAACAGGGGTTCCTAAAATGCGTATTGAAGAAGCTTCGGCACGTAAACAAGCCCGTTTGGATTCCGGACAAGATGTTTTAGTAGGTGTTAATAAATTTAGAACCAAAGAAAAAGCGAATATAGAGATTTTAGATATTGATAATTCTACAGTAAGATTATCCCAAATAGAACGTTTAAAAAAATTAAGAGCCAATAGAAACCAAAATGTAGTAGATGCTAATTTAAAAGCATTGACAGAATGTGCCGAAACAGGAACAGGTAATTTATTGGAGCTAGCGGTTGAAGCTGCCGAAAATTTTGCAACTTTAGGTGAAATATCCGATGCTTTAGAAGTTCATTTTGGTCGTCATAAAGCAGATAATAAATTGATTAGTGGCGTGTATGGTAAAGAAGTAAACAACGACAATACGTTTGTTAAAGCACAACAAATGACCGATAAATTTGCTGATATTGAAGGACGTCGCCCAAGAGTTATGATTGCAAAAATGGGACAAGATGGTCACGATAGAGGTGCCAAAGTAGTGGCTTCCAGTTTTGCCGATTTAGGATTCGATGTGGACATGGGGCCTTTGTTTCAAACTCCAGAAGAAGTTGCCAAACAAGCCATTGAAAACGATGTGCATTTTGTAGGAGCTTCCAGTTTGGCTGCCGGCCATAAAACCTTAATTCCACAGTTAATAAACGAACTTGAAAAACTAGGAAGACCAGATATTATGGTGTTTGCCGGAGGCGTGATACCAGAACAGGATTACAATTATTTATTGGAACGTAAAGTGGCTGCTATTTTTGGGCCTGGAACCGTGATTTCTGAAGCTGCCATTTCCATTATGGAAAAATATTTAGAACAAGAGTAATAACAGCACTCATTCAACTTTAAAACCTTACATAATTTTTTTATAAATCATGTGGGGTTTTATTATATGGCATATTAATTTTTAATTTTTTTCCAAAATGTTTTGGCATTGGCGCACACTATATTGCTCCCTTCAATTTTTATGGTATGCGTAAAAGAATGATCCTTCATGTCATTTGTTAAAGATAAAACGCTGTCACCATATTGAGCTTCTGCAATAAAGCGACCATCTATAACATGTAAATAGTAATGGTCCACGATATCTTCAGGCATGGATTCAATCACCCATTGTAAATATCTGATGTTGTTTACATGTTGATTCATATCGGTATCAAACCTGTTGACTTTAAATTTTTTTATATGGCTTGCTATATGTGTCGTTTCTATTTTTTTCTTGATGTTTTTAACCAAAGATTCCTCACTAAAAGAGGACCATTTTTCTTTAATGTCATTAAAAATAGGAATTGGTTTCCTTTTTTCAATATCGAAGAAGACCCATAAACCTTTGGCTCTGCCTATAATGTTATGTTGTTCATCAAAAATAATATTCTCTCGATAGCCTTTAATGGTGGAATAACTTGATAACCAAGTTCTAATCGTGATTTTTTCTTTGTAATTAGGATAGCGGTCTATTTGTAAAATTCCCGACACTAATACCCATCCAACATTTTTTTTATAAAGATCAAATAAACTATGATTTATGGAGTAACAATGGTCTGCCGCTGTTTCTTCCAATAATGCTAAAATGATGGTAGGCGTTGCCGAGCCTAACTTATTCATTTCAAAATATCTTAGCTCAAATTGTTTGTCGAAATAATGTTCAAACGTCATTTTATATACTTTCAAAACCTATGGAAAGTTCTTTTATTGAAAAGTTTTTTTAAAGGTTTCAATCATTTGCTGTGCTGCTTTTACTGGTGAAATTTTTGATGAAATAATCTCCTTTTCTAAAACAGAAAGTTTCTTTGAAATATCTTTAGAGCCATAAAACATATGTTTTAATTCTTCATTAATATTGTCATACATCCAACGTATTTTTTGGTGATTTCTGTTTTTAATAAAATAGCCATTAGAATCCACTAAATTTTTGTAATTAATAATGTCATTCCAAACGCGGTCTATCCCAATATTGTTTGTTGAAGATGCTTTGGTTACTATAGGAGTCCAACCAGATTCAGGTAGTGGAAAAATGTGTAAAGCATTTTGATATTGTAAGCGCGCTAATTCGCTATTTTTTATATTATCACCATCGGCCTTATTAATAACCACCATATCAGCCATTTCCATGATGCCTTTTTTTATGCCTTGTAACTCATCACCAGCACCAGAGAGCATTAAAAGAAGAAAAAAATCGGTCATGCCATGAACAGCTGTTTCAGATTGTCCAACACCAACGGTTTCAATTAAAATAATATCGTATCCTGCGGCTTCGCAAAGCAACATGGTTTCTCCTGTTTTATTGGCAACACCTCCAAGCGTAGTTCCAGATGCCGATGGTCTTATATAGGCATTTTCTAGGTTGCTTAATTCTTCCATTCGGGTTTTATCGCCTAAAATACTCCCTTTGGAGCGTTGGCTACTGGGGTCGATGGACAAAATAGCAACTTTATGGCCTTTTGTTATAAGAAGTTTGCCAAAGGCCTCAATAAAAGTGCTTTTTCCAACACCAGGAACACCAGTAATACCAATACGCATGGAGTTTCCTGTTGCTGGTAATACAGCTTGAACAATGTCTTTTGCAAGCTTTTTATCAGAATCTAAGCTACTTTCTATAATGGTAATAGCTCTAGATAATAGAACACGGTCGCCTTTTAAAACACCATTAATATAGTCTTGAGCTGTAAGTCTGTTTTTTGGTTTGTAGTCTTTCATTTAATAGTTGAAAATTACCGATATAAAGATACAGATAATATAAAAAATCCAACCGTGTATTAAATGTTTCTGGTGATTAAATCTAGTATTTTTTAAAAGCTTATACAGGCGCCTTTCTAGTGGAAAAATTAAGACAGTTTAAAATAAATCAATCTATCCATTCAGCAATAAAAAGATTGGTATCTCTGCCACCACCATTATTTCTGTTTGAAGAAAAGGCTAAATATTTACCATCATTTGAAAATACTGGAAAAGCATCAAAGGTTTCACCATGTGTTATACGTTCTAAATTTTTCCCGTCAATATCAATCATATAAAGATTAAAAGGAAAACCTCTTTCAGCTTCAAAATTTGAAGAAAACAATATTTTTTTTCCCGAAGGATGAAAGAAAGGACTCCAATTGGCATTTCCTAAATTGGTTAATTGCTTTAAATTACTTCCATCTGCATTGCAAATATACAGTTCCATTTCAGTAGGCTCCACCAATCCGTTGGCCAAAAGTTCTTTGTAAGCGGTAATAGCTTCTTGTGTTTTTGGTCGAGAGGAACGGAAAATTATTTTAGACCCGTCTGGCGAAAAGAAAGCGCCTCCATCATAACCTAATTCATTAGTAATTTGTTTAACATCACTACCATCAAGATTCATGGTGTACAATTCCAAATCACCACTTCTGGTCGAGGTAAATACAATTTTATCGCCTTTTGGAGAAACGGTTGCTTCAGCATCATAACCTGGCTCATTAGTAAGTTGTCCTGTAATATTTCCATCCAGATCAGCAACAAAAATGTCAAAAGAATCATAGACGGGCCAAACGTATTTTCCATTTTTTCT
>PFKE01000009.1 GCA_002784145.1 Flavobacteriaceae bacterium CG_4_10_14_3_um_filter_33_47
CTTTAAAAAAATTAAAAAAATTTGGGATTATAATATAATCTATCGCATTTTGCAAGCACATTGCCAAAGCAGCACTAGTCATTTCTAAATAAGGCACGCTCCGATAGTTATCGGAAGAGAAATCACATCAAGATAATTACTATTACAAATAATGTGATGTCTCCTATCGTCAACATGACAAAAAATTAATGTTGTTCGGGAATATGCTTCAAAATAACCAATACAAACTTCCAAAATTTTTGAACCGATGATATTTGTGCACATTCGTCTGGTGAATGTGCGCCTTTAATGTTGGGGCCAAAACTTATCATGTCCATAGTTGGGTAATTGGTGCCTAAAATACCACATTCCAAGCCCGCATGACAGGCAGCAACATGGGGTTTTGTGCCATTTAAATCTTCATACAATTTACTCATCACTTTTAAAATGGGCGAGGCCATATTAGGAGCCCAACCCGGATAATCGCCCGAAAATTCTACTTCGCAACCCGTTAATTCAAAGGTAGCACGCAGGGTATTGGCTAAATCTAGTTTAGAACTTTCAACCGACGAGCGCGTTAAACAAGCTATCATAATCTCACCATTCTTTACCACCACTCTAGCAATATTATTGGAGGTTTCAACCAAACCAGGAATATCGGCACTCATGCGGTACACCCCATTTTGAGCGGCATATAAGGCTCTGGTAAGGCCTTCTTGAACGCCTAAATCCATGATGGTTTTTGGGGTTTCTGTTTTAGAAATAACAATTTCTAAATCGGGTTCCATCGTTTTTAACTCGGTTTTTATATGGTCTGCCTGTTCTTTCATTTCCAATAAAAAAGCATCTTCATGCATGGCATCCACAACTATCAAAGCGTTACTTTCTCTCGGTATGGCATTGCGTAAACTACCACCATCAATTTTTGAAATACGCAAACCAAAATTTTCAAAACCATCAAACAGCAAACGGTTCATGATTTTATTGGCATTGCCCAAACCTTCGTGAATTTGCATGCCCGAATGGCCGCCTTGCAAGCCTTTAACGGTGATTTTAAACCCTGTTTTAAATTCGGGCGTGTCTTCTTCGTGGTAGGTTCTTGTAGCCGTTACATCGATGCCTCCTGCACAACCAACACCAATTTCATCGTCTTCTTCGGTATCTAAATTCAACAATATCTCACCAGAAAGCAACCCACCTTTTAAGCCTTTAGCGCCTGTCATGCCGGTTTCTTCATCAATAGTAAACAAAGCTTCCAAGGCTGGATGCGAAATATTGGTGCTTTCTAAAATGGCCATGATGGTGGCAACACCTAAGCCATTATCGGCTCCAAGCGTGGTGCCTTTGGCTTTTACCCAATCGCCGTCCACATACATGTCTATGCCTTGAGTCTCAAAATCAAACACGGTATCGTTGTTTTTTTGATGCACCATATCTAAATGCGACTGCAACACGACCGTTTTTTTAGTTTCCATGCCTTGGGTAGCCGGTTTTTTAATGATGACATTACCAACGCTATCCACCAAGGTTTCAAGACCTAGCCTCTTACCAAATTCTTTGATAAAAGCAATGACGCGTTCCTCTTTTTTTGAAGCTCTAGGCACAGAGTTTAAATCTGTGAATTTATTCCAAAGTTGTTTTGGTTCAAGTTGTCTAATATCTGAATTCATAATGTTTAAATTAAGTTTTACAAAGATACCATATCTAATCAGGATTAATAAACATTTCCTTATTTTTGAAGCATGCTAAAACATAAAAAACTCATCATTGCTCTTTCAATAATGCCTCAATATCTATTGATAAAATGGCTTTCTACTTATCCTGAATTTATTGAGAGCTATTATAGCAATGGCATGTACCCTTACATTTCAAAAGTGTTTCGGTTTACACTGGGCTGGATTTCTTTTTCTTTTGGCGATGTGATGTATGCCTTTGCCATCATTTATATGGTAAGATGGCTATACAAAAACATAAAACGTGTAAAAACAGACACGAAAGCTTGGCTGGTTGAGGTGTTTTCGGCCATCGCCATCATTTATTTTGCATTTCATTTGTTTTGGGGTTTAAACTATTACCGATTACCGCTTTATAAAAGCCTTGGGTTAAACTCAGAATACACCACAGAACAACTTATTGAGGTGACTAAAAAACTGATTGAAAAGTCTAATGCCATTCATAGCAATATTATAAAAAATGATACGGTGCCTATTACTATTCCTTATAGTAAAAGTTCGATTTTAAACATGGTTCCGCAGGGTTATAAAAATTTAGAAAAGGAATACCCACACCTTGAATATTCGCCAAAAAGCATTAAAAAATCATTGTTTAGTGTGCCACTCACCTACATGGGTTTTAGTGGGTATTTAAATCCGTTAACCAATGAATCGCAGGTTGATGCCTTAATTCCTGTTTATATTTTTCCAACAACAGCCACTCATGAAGTGGCACATCAATTAGGATATGCAGCCGAAAATGAAGCTAATTTTATTGGGTGTTTAGCCGCGATTAATCATGACGATGTGTATTTTAAATACTCCGGTTACACCTTTGCGCTTCGTTTTTGTTTAAATGAAATTTACAGGCGTGATGAAGTGTTATTTGATACCATTACAAAAACCGTGCACAAAGGTATTTTAAAAAACTATGAAGAGATGCGAACGTTTTGGGAAGGCTATAAAAATCCTGCCGAACCTATTTTTAAAAAAACCTACAGTTCTTATTTAAAGGCCAATAAACAAGCTAAAGGCATGGAAAGCTATAGCTATGTGGTGGCGTTGTTTGTAAACTATTTTGAAACCAAAACCTTAGAATGATTTGAATAGACTTAAATGATATGGGAATGAATAAACAAATTAACAGCATACAAAACCCTTACATCAAGCAACTGGTTCAGTTAAAAGATAAGGCGCGCGAACGTAAAAAAAGCGGGTTATTTTTAATAGAAGGCGAACGCGAAATCATGTTGGCGGTAAAAGGTGGCTACGCGTTGGAAACCATCTTGTTCAATCCAGAAATCATGAGTGCAGAACAACTAAACAGCTTAATAACAAATGTCAGACTGAGCGCAGTCGAAGTCCGAATTATAGAAATCACACAGGATGTATATCAAAAATTAGCTTACCGCGATACTACTGAAGGAATTCTGGCGGTAGCCAAAAGCAAAACACATGGCATGTCTGAGTTAAAATTCAGCTCAAAAAACCCCTTGATTTTAGTAGCCGAAGCACCCGAAAAGCCAGGCAATATAGGCGCTCTTTTAAGAACCGCCGATGCTGCCCATGTAGATGCGGTAATCATTGCCAATCCTAAAACCGATTTATACAACCCAAACATTATACGCTCTAGTGTGGGTTGCGTGTTTACCAATCAAATTGCAACAGGTACAACTTCTGAAATCATTGCGTTTTTAAAATCAAACAACATTCCTATTTATTGCGCTGCTTTACAAGCTTCGGTGCATTACACGTCTCCAGATTTTACAAAACCTACGGCTATTGTGGTGGGTACAGAAGCTACTGGATTGAGTGATGCCTGGTTAGAACATTCCACGCAAAACATTATTATTCCTATGCACGGTGAAATAGATTCTATGAATGTATCGGTTGCTGCAGGAATTCTTATTTTTGAAGCCAAAAGACAACGGATTAACAATTAACAATTAATGATGTGTGATGTACAATTAATGATGAATAATTAACAATTATTGATGAATAATAATATTATGAAAGAAAATTTAATTGCAACCAAAACCTATGCATTTGCACTTAGCATGATCAAATTAAGCAGAGCTTTGATTGCTAATAATGAATATGTTCTTTCAAAGCAAATTTTAAGATCGGGTACTTCCATTGGAGCTAATGTTGAAGAAGCGATTGGAGGTATTACAAAAAAAGACTTTCGAGCAAAAATGTCCATTTCATACAAAGAAGCTAGAGAAACCCACTATTGGTTGAGACTCCTAAAAGATTCCGACTATCTCTCTAATGGAGAATTTATTGAACTCGAAAATGAACTCAACAGTATTTTAAAAATACTTTTTAAAATAATTCAATCGTCCAAAGAATAATTATAAATTACTAATCATTAATTGTACATCACACATCATTAATCACTCATTACTAATCATTAATCGCTCATTACTAATCAATTATTCATGACCTCAACAACCTTATTCAACATCATCATCGCCATCATCATCATCAATTTTATAGTTGACAAAATTTTGGACGCCTTAAATGCCAAACATTTTAAGGATGCGCTACCAGAAGATTTACAAGATGTTTATGATGAAACCGAGTATAAAAAATCGCAAAACTATAAAGCTACCAATTACAGATTTGGCATCATCACATCATCGTTTTCTTTAGTTTTAACCTTGGCTTTTTTGTTTTTTGATGGATTTGAATTTGTTGACAATATTGCTAGGGGTTTTAGTGAAAACCCAATCATGATCGCTTTAATTTTCTTCGGAATTATTATGATAGGCAGCGATATCATTACCACACCGTTCTCCTACTACAGCACCTTTGTGATTGAAGAACAATTTGGATTTAATAAAACGACCAAAACAACTTTTTTTCTGGATAAACTAAAAGGTTGGCTGATGATGGCTTTGGTTGGCGGTGGCATTTTAGCGCTCATTATATGGTTTTATCAACTGAGTGGTACACATTTTTGGCTATACGCATGGGCATTAGTTGCTGTTTTTACCTTGTTTATGAACATGTTTTATTCTCGATTGATTGTGCCTTTATTTAACAAACAAACGCCATTAAAGGAAGGTAGTTTAAGAGATAGCATTTCAGCTTATGCAAAAACCGTGGGATTTACCTTGGATAAAATATTTGTGATTGACGGCTCGAAACGCAGTACCAAAGCCAATGCCTATTTTTCGGGTTTTGGCAGCGAAAAACGAGTCACCCTTTACGACACCTTAATTAATGATTTGGAAGAAGAAGAAATTGTGGCGGTTTTGGCGCATGAGGTTGGACACTACAAGAAAAAACACATCATTTTTAATTTAGTAACCTCTATGGTACTTACGGGTTTTACGCTTTATATTTTGTCGTTATTTATTTCAAATCCGTTGTTGTCAAACGCTTTAGGTGTTGAGACGCCTAGTTTTCATATTGGACTCATTGCTTTCGGATTGTTGTACGCGCCTATTTCTGAAATTACGGGACTCATCATGAATCTGTTTTCAAGAAAGTTTGAATACCAAGCGGATGATTATGCCAAGAACACTTTTAAAGCTGAACCATTAATTACATCGCTTAAAAAACTGTCAAAAAACAGTTTGAGCAATTTAACGCCACATCCAGCCTATGTGTTTATGCATTACTCACATCCAACGTTGTTAGAGCGGATTGTGAATTTGAAGAAGTAATCTCGTTAATTATTGAACAATCTGTTTGAGCTCCATGACCTCAGGAAGGAAAAAAAACCTCTAGGCAACAAGCTTTGAAATGAGTCCATCAAGAAAAACAAACGATTAAATTGATAATTTTGTATCTTTGATAAAAAGCTTAATAAAATGAATTTAGAAGCTCGAAAAATAGAATTTGTGCAAGAATTTTTAAAACTTCAAAGTGAAGAAGCTGTTTCACGTCTTGAAAAAATTTTGAGAAAAGAAAAAAATGCTTCAGACGAGCGAACATTTGAGCCTATGACTGAAGGTGAACTAAATAAAAGAATTGACCAATCGGAATCTGATTTTAGAAACAATCGATTTAAAAACAGTTCTGAACTTTTATCCAAATACAAATAATGACCTTGAAAATTATTTGGTCTGAATTTGCTGAAACTCAACTTGACGAAATTTAGGAGTATTACGAAAAGAAAGCTAGTTCAAGAGTTGCAAAAAAACTTCTAAAAGGAATTATCAACGAACCAAAGAGCTTGTTAAAAACACCACAAATTGGACAAGAAGAAGAATTACTAAAACAAAGGGACGTTAATTATCGCTATTTAGTTTTCAAAAACTACAAATTAATTTACTCTGTGGATACGGAAAACGGATTTATTAAAATTTCTGATGTTTTTGATACTAGACAAAATCCACCTAAACTTAAACGAAAAAAATAAAGCCCGTTGCCAACACCATATAACATTGATAGCATTGTCAAAAGTTGCGTTAACGATTGAAGCGGCATCCTTTTTTTATGGATTCCTGCATACGCAGGAATCCATAAAAAAAGATATAGCGAAAAGCGTGTTAAAACGCCCAAAAAATCAATAAAAATTCCGTTTTAAATAAAAAGATTACCTCCTTTAAGGGAATACCAAATAAAAGACTATCTTTGCCGCTTGAAATTCAGAGATGAATTTAAATTCCTCAGAGTGAGGATGTGTTACAAGAAGGTTAAGTTAAGTATGTCGATTCGCTTCTTATGTAACACCACATAACAACATCGAATACTTACTTAAGAATGAACACATTCCAACAATTGGGTCTAAATGAAGACCTTTTACAAGCTATTACAGATTTAGGTTTTGAAACGCCTAGTGATGTTCAAATAAAAACCATTCCCGTTTTAGTTGAAAAAGACACCGATTTGGTAGCCTTAGCGCAAACTGGAACTGGTAAAACAGCTGCTTTTGGTTTCCCCATGTTACAAAAAATCAATATAGATAGCAGAACCACACAAGGACTAATTTTATCGCCTACCCGCGAGCTTTGTTTACAAATTACCAATGAGATGAAATTATATGGTAAATATTGTAAAGGCCTTAATGTGGTGGCCATTTATGGAGGCTCCAGTATTACAGACCAAGCCAGAGACGTTAAAAAAGGGGCTCAAATTATTGTAGCAACTCCAGGACGTATGAAGGACATGATAAGCCGAAAACTGGTTGATATTTCTAAAATTGAATATGCGGTTTTAGATGAAGCTGATGAAATGCTTAACATGGGTTTTTATGAAGATATTACCGATATTTTATCCTATACACCTCAAGAAAAAAGCACTTGGTTATTTTCTGCAACCATGCCAAAAGAGGTTGCTTCTATTGCAAAAAAATTCATGCACAACCCCGTAGAAATTACGGTAGGCAATAAAAATGAAAGCACCAATCAGGTTTCTCATGAGTACTACTTGATAAACGCCAGAGACCGATATGATGCAT
Organism: Flavobacteriaceae bacterium CG_4_10_14_3_um_filter_33_47; assembly: GCA_002784145.1. Classification (GTDB taxonomy): domain Bacteria; phylum Bacteroidota; class Bacteroidia; order Flavobacteriales; family Flavobacteriaceae; genus Yeosuana. Next base: position 7,105 of record PFKE01000009.1, read on the forward strand.
TAAAACGTTTATCGGATGCCAACCCAGATATATTTTCGGTGGTATTTTGCAGAACCAAACGCGATACCCAAAAAGTAGCCGAGCAATTGATTGAAGACGGTTATAGCGCAGGTGCTTTGCATGGCGATTTAAGTCAGAATCAGCGTGACCTTGTTATGAAATCTTTCAGAAACAAACAAATACAAATGTTGGTAGCTACCGATGTAGCGGCCCGTGGTATTGATGTGGATGATATTACCCATGTGGTTAATTACCAATTACCAGACGAACCAGAAATTTATACGCATCGTTCTGGCAGGACAGGACGTGCTGGAAAAACAGGAATCTCAATGGTTCTTGTATCAAAAAGTGAGGTTAGAAAAATAAAAAGCATTGAGCGTATTATTAACAAAGCCTTTGTTAAAAAAGAAATTCCAGATGGTATGGAGATTTGTGAAGTGCAACTCATGTCGCTTGCCAACAAAATACACAACACCGAAATCAATCATGAAATTGATAAATACTTAACCAATATTAACGAATTATTTGCAGAATCAACCAAAGAAGACCTGATAAAGAAATTCTTCTCGGTTGAATTTACCCGCTTCTTCAACTATTATAAGAAAACTAAAAATTTAAACATAGAAGGTTCAGCTTCTGATGAAAGAGACTTTTCAAAAGAATCGGACTCTACCCGTTATTTTATTAATGTAGGAAGTAAAGATGGTTATGACTGGATGAGTTTAAAAGATTTCTTAAAAGAAGTTTTAGAACTTGGTCAAGATGATGTTTTTAAAGTGGAGGTAAAAGAGAGTTTCTCGTTCTTCAATACAGAAAAAGAATTAAAAGAAAAAGTATTGACCTTTTTTACAGATTATAAGCATAATGGCCGATTTGTAAATGTTGAAGTCTCTGAAAACCGTGGAGGTGGCGGAAGACGTAATGAAAGAAGAAGTGGCGGCGTACGTAGAGATGACAAAAAAACAGGAGAAAGAAGAAGCAGTGATAGAAGATCTAGCCCGAGAGGAGATTTTAACCGCAGTGAAAAAAGAAGTTCAGGAGGATTAGATTCTGGAAACAGAAGCGAAAGAAGACGTTCTGAAAGCAGCCCAAAACCAAGGCGCTCTGGTAGTTCAGATTTTAAACCAGCATCATCTGGTGTAGACAGACCAAGACGTTCTAGACGATAATTTTTAAACCTCTTTGCTTTTATCAAAGAGGTTTGTTAATTTTAAGTCAAAAAAATTGCAATGGCATATATATTGGTATTTTGTTTACTATTTTTATGCTTAATAAAAAAATAATGAAAAAGTATCTCATTCTCTTTACGTGCTTATTAACTAGTGTCTTTTCTTTTGCTCAAGAAAGTACTACCGTAAAAGGAGTGGTTATGAATGGTAGTGACGATTTGCCTCTGGAGAGTGTTAATATTGTTAACCTCAATCAAGTTATTGGAACATCAACCAATGTAAAAGGTGAATTTGAAATTAAGGCCAATGCTAACGATACCTTACACTTTTCATACTTAGGTTTTAAGTCTATTAAAGTAAGGGTTACTAACGACTGGATAAAGTTTGGTAGCTCAAAAATTGAATTAACAGAAGTTGCTTTAGCCTTAGAGGAAATTGTGATTAATCAATTAAAACTCACTGGGTATCTTGAAGTGGATATCAAACAAGTGCCTATAAACAACAATTACCGTTACAGTATTTCTGGGTTACCAACCAAAGGCTATGAAGCGAGTTCTCCATCGGCCATTACTAGGGTTTTGGGCTCTATATTCAATCCGGCAGATTTCTTAAATAGAATGTTTGGCAAAAAACCCAATGAAATGCGAAAGCTTAAAAAAATGAAACAGGATGATGAGATTAGAAATATTCTGGCTTCGAGATTTGATAGAGAAATGCTAACAGCCTTGCTTCAAGTAGATCGGGTGGATTTAGATGAAATTGTTAGTCAGTGCAATTATTCCAAAGGATTCATTCAAACAGCCAATGATTTACAAATATTAGACGCTATAAGCGAGTGTTATGAAGAATATAAATTATTGAGTAGAGGGCGAACCAATAGATTATAAACAGCAAGAGATTAGGCTTTTTCTAAAAGTGCTTTTAACTGGCTTAAGCCTTCTTCAAAATCCTTTCCTACAGCTTTATCTAAATTATAAAACACCATAAATACGTTTGATGGAAACTCATTTTTTCCATAAAAAGTCCAAGTTACCTTGGTTTGCATTCGTCCAAAGTCTTCAACAGTAATAACGGATTCCGAGATTGATTTCCAAGGTTTAAAAAACCTAAAGGTCGTTTCAATACGTTCATTTTTAACCAGACTTTTTATTTCCTGTTCTCCTATCCCAACATCACTATTGCCCTGCCATTTTGCAATAAAACCTACTTCACCATCGGTTCCAAAATAGGTCTGTTTCATATTGGGGTCTTTCTTTTTCCAAGGAGACCAGTGGTCTTGATTTTTAGTGAACTTCAAATAATCAAAAACAGCAGAATAAGGCCTGTCTATATCAATACTTCGGCTTATTATATAGTCTTTTGGCGCAATAAAAGTCAATAAAACAAACACCGCCACAATAAGTAGGGATAATACAAAAAAAATCATAAATGCTATTAATTAGTTGGTTTAAAACCTATAAATAAAAAGAATTAATCGATACCAAATACAAAAACCAAAATAAATAATTATTTTTAAAAAAGGGTAAATCAACCAAATTTAAAACTTAAAAACCTTCATTAATGAAACACATTGTTGTCCTTACAGGCGCTGGTATGAGTGCCGAAAGTGGTTTAAAAACCTTTAGAGATGCAGATGGCTTGTGGGAAGGATATGATGTTACCAAGGTAGCAACCCCTGAAGGGTTTCATGCAAATCCTGAATTGGTTTTAGACTTTTACAATCAACGAAGGCGACAACTTTTAGAGGTAAAACCCAATCTAGGCCATATAAACTTGGCACGTTTAGAAAAACATTACAAGGTTAGTATTATTACTCAAAATATTGACGATTTACATGAACGTGCAGGAAGTAGTAAGGTGACTCATTTGCACGGAGAATTACTAAAAGTAAGAAGTACTTTTGATAAAAACGATATTCAACCTTGGACAACCAATTTGCTATTGGGCAACACTTGTAAAAAAGGCTACCAACTTAGACCTCATATTGTCTGGTTTGGAGAGGCAGTTCCAATGATTGAAAAAGCTATGGATATTTGTATGACGGCTGATATATTGGTTATTATAGGAACTTCTATGCAAGTATATCCTGCGGCAAGTTTAATGCACTATGTGACACAAGGAACGCCAACCTATTTTATTGACCCCAAACCCGCTTTAGAATCCAAACCAAACCTAACCGTTATTGCAGAACCAGCTACCACAGGTGTGAAAAGATTTATTGAATTAATAAACCTTAATTTATAAACACTTTACATCTTCTGTAAGGTTTTCCATTTTACTTTTAGCGGTATTCTCTGTGACTTCTTCGCAATAAACATTATTGATCAATACCCCAGTTTCAAAAACCAATTGAACATAAGTAATACCGCCCGGCTTAACCTCTATTTCAAACTTTTCTGCTTTTTCTTTTGATTTTTTACTACCAAATTGAACCGAGCAAAAATGCTTTCCAACCGATACCTCATGGAAAGAATATCTCTTATTATTCAATTTACAAACAAATTCATCGTCAATAAATGTTTTAAAAGCAGCTGCCGATCCAGCAAAACCAGTTGAACGGATGAAACATATTTTACCAGTTTGCGATTCATTTTCAACAGATTCTTGAGCCAATGAATGAAAACATACCGTAAATAATGCTACTGATAATAATAAGTTAAGACTTTTCATTTATAATTTGTATGTTAAATGTTAGTAACAGATTTAAGAATTCTTACCATAAAAAACCTCTTTTTCTTTAAGTTTTTTCTTTTAAAATTTATAGTTATTGGATTGGTTTTGCAAAAACCAATATGTTTGAATTTCATTTATTTTAATTCAAGCTTAAAATAAATCGTTCTCTTATATTTTAAGTCCAGCAAAAACAAGAATTATTGTTTTAAATCGATTTGTTTTAAATTTTCAATGCGGTTTCTAACCAAGAAATCGTCGATGGTTTCAAAATGTTCAATAACACGTTGTTCTTTAAATTCAAATACTTTTTGCGATAGGCCTTGAAGAAAATCCCGGTCGTGAGACACCAAAATGAGTGTACCATCAAAATCCAGCAAAGCTTCTTTTAAAACGTCTTTAGATTTTAAATCCAAATGGTTGGTTGGCTCATCCAGAATAAGCAAATTTACAGGTTCTAAAAGTAGTTTTACCATAGCCAAACGTGTTTTTTCGCCACCAGAAAGCACACTTACTTTTTTATCGATGTCGTCGCCTTTAAACATAAAACGACCCAAAATATTTTTTATTTGCGTACGAATATCGCCTTCAGCTACCTCATCAACCGTTTGGAAGATGGTTAAAGTTTCGTCTAACAATGAGGCTTGGTTTTGTGCAAAATAGCCCACTTTTACATTGTGCCCTAAACTGCAATGCCCTTCCACATCAATTTCACCCATGATGGCTTTGATCATGGTTGATTTTCCTTCACCATTTCTACCTACAAACGATACTTTTTCGCCACGAGAAATTGACATATTTGCATGCTTAAACACTACATGACCATCATAACATTTTGATAAATCTTTAACTGTTACAGGATAATCGCCTGAGCGTTGTGAAGGTGGAAAACGCAATTTTAAGGCAGAGGTGTCTATCTCATCAATTTCAATAAGTTCTAGCTTTTCTAGCATGCGCTCGCGCGAATTTACTTGATTGGTTTTTGAGTACGTACCTTTAAAACGCTCTATAAACGCCATGTTATCGGCAATGAATTTTTGCTGTTCGTTATACGCTTTTATTTGATGTGTGCGCCGGTCTTCCCGCAATTGCAAATAGTGTGAATAATTGGCTTTATAGTCGTATATGCGACCCATAGTTACCTCAATGGTTCGGTTAGTAATGTTATCAATAAAGGCTTTATCATGCGAAATTACCATGACAGCTTTTGCTTTATTTATTAAAAAATCTTCCAACCAAATAACCGATTCTATATCGATATGGTTGGTTGGCTCATCCAATAAAATTAAATCTGGTTTTTGTAATAATATTTTAGCTAATTCAATACGCATTCTATAACCGCCGCTAAACTCACTGGTCAATCTTGTAAAATCTTCTCGTTTAAAACCCAATCCGCGTAAGGCTTTTTCAACTTCTGCATCGTAATTAATATCTTCAAGAGCATAGTATTTTTCACCCAAATCTGAGACTTTTGAGATGATATTCATATACGCATCAGACTCGTAATCGGTTCTGGTTTCTAGTTCTTTATTAAGTCGTTCCATCTCATCACGCATCTCAAAAATATGGGCAAATGCCTTGGAGGCTTCTTCAAAAACCGTACACTTATCTTCGGTTAATAAATGTTGTGGCAAGTACGCTATTACAGCATCTTTTGGAAATCGAACCTGACCTCGACTGGGTTTTTGTTCTCCGGCAATAATTTTCATCATGGTAGATTTTCCTGCACCATTTTTACCCATAAGAGCAATTTTATCGTTTTCATTTATCGTGAAAGACACATCACTAAACAACGCACTACCGCCAAATTCTACTGCTAAAGCATCAACTGAAATCATTCTATTTTTTTTAAGCCGCAAAGCTATGAAAAGATGTGAGATTTTAGATAAGAGATGTGAGATAAAAGGACTAACTTTTAAGATAAGTAAAAATTATTCTGTAGCATGTTTTCTGATTTCTTTAATCTTATGTCTAATATCTTTAAAAAAAGAGTATTTTCGCGGCTTGAAAAAAATTGACCTATGAAACGTATCAATGACTATAAAAAATTGTTTAGTGTTGAAAATGACATTGACCTTAAGCAATTGAAAACCACTTACAGAAACCTAGTAAAAGAGTGGCATCCGGATAAGTTTTTAAAAGGCGATGAAAAAGCTATGGAAGCTGAATTAATGAGCCGGAAAATTATTGATGGCTATCACTTTTTGGTAAGTATTGCTCCTGAAACTACTGCTGCTAATTTAGAGTCATACCATGAAACTATTAATAGCCCCATTATGGATTGGCAACATAAAGGCATGCTTTTAGAAGTTACCTTTTTAGATGGCAATACTTATGAGTTTTTTGGTGTTAACAAGGCCTTATTTATTAAACTTTGTCAGGCTGATAAACTAACTCGTTTTGCCAAGCGAAATATTTTCAACACATACACTTACAGAAAAATAAAAAAAAGCGAGGTAGAGGCTTAATTACTCTTTTTTAATTCGTTGTAAATCCAAGTCATGAAAGTCAAAACTAAAATCTATGTTTGGTGAGATTCCTTTCATTTTAATGCTTTGAGCTACGCCATTTTCATCTAAAGAAAACATGACAAACGCATCACAATTCATATCCTGATATTCCCATTTAATGGCAAAGGTATTGGCATTATAAAAAGACATGGCGCCATTAAGTTTTGGTGAACGATGTGATTTTATCCATAACTGATGGTCTTTTTTAAAAACCTCTACGTTTCCAAACCAATGGTCTTGGTAAATCCCTATATATTTTGATTCATCGATTGGTGTGTTTTTGTTGGCTTCAACCGTTTCCCATACCCTTTTAGTAACATCGTCACCTTTTTCTTCTCTAGATTTTAAGAATTTAGTCAATTTATCAATCCATTGAAAATCATCCAATCCTAAGTAACTATCTTCAATAGTTGATGAAACCGCGTAAAACAATCCACTGCCTCCAGGTTCTGTATTGGTCAACACTACAATACCCAAATTTAAGTCAGGAATCAACAATGTTTTGCTTAACATCCCTGGTAATCCGCCTGTATGAGATACAACCATATTGCCTTTTTTATCGGTTAAATCCCATCCTAAACCATAACCAGCAAAATGCGACTTGTATCTTGGGTTTCTGTTTACAGCTGTGGTTGTATGTATTTTCCACATTTCATGTTGACTTTTCTCTGTAAATAACTGATTTTCAAAATTCTCTCCGTATTTACCTTGATTTAGGTGTAAAAGCATCCATTGAGCTAAATCGTTCACATTAGCGTAGATGCCTCCTGCAGCTCCATTGATCATTTCCTGATAATCTGGTAATACTTTAAAACTTGTATTGGTTGTTGAATGAGGTGATGCCAAATGGCTTTTGTCTGTTATATCATCTAAAGCAGGATAAGAATTATCCATGCCAAGAGGCTCAAAAATCCTGGTTTTTATAAAGGCTTCCCAAGTCATTCCACTCTTTCGTGCAATAAGCTCACCAGCTACTAAGTACAATAAATTATCATAATCCCATTTAGTTCTAAAAGCAGAAACCGGTTTAAAATGCTGAAAGCTTGCCAGTAAATCATCTATGGTAAAATCTGAACCATCTGGAAAAAACATTAAATCGCCCACGCCAAGGCCTAAACCACTTCTATGTGTTAATAAATCCTGAATATTAAAATTTTGCTGGACATACGGATTATACATGGTAAATTCAGGAATATGGTCAATCACCTTATCTGTCCATTTAATTTTTCCTTCTTCTTCTAAGATGGCTAAAGCTGTTGTGGTGAACGCTTTACTATTAGAAGCAATAGCAAAATTAGTATGTTCATTTACAGGCTCATTCGTTGCTTTAGATTTTACTCCAAAACCTTTTTGGTAGATTATCTTTCCGTCTTTAACAATGGCAACAGCAGAACCTGCTACTTTAAAAGTTTCCATAGCATGATTCACTAAAGAATCAATTTGTGTGTTTGTTAATTGTGCGAAACCTAGGTAGTTAGATACTATTAAAAAACAGGTAATAATAATGGATTGTTTAAATTTCATGGTGATGCGTTTAAGTTTCAACTCTAAAAAATGTGGTATTATATAAAATGATTAAGTCGTTTTTTATTTTGAATTCTTTTCTTCTATCCATTTACTCATAAACTTGGTGCTTTGTAGGGTATGATGTTGCAACATCTCTCCTATAAAATTATCCAAACGATGAATCTCTAAGTTATTTTGAATGGTGTTTACTTGATACATGAAATCTGAAATAAAAAGGTGCTTGTCAAAACGTGCCTTAATGACATTGAATCCATTTTTTTGCTTTCCGTTCCAAAAAATCTTGTTGGTATATAGTTCAATGGCTTTTTTTGAAAATTCTTTAGCATCATCAGCTACAAATCCGTTAGGTTCAAAATCACCAAACATGCCTTCTGCAGCTATAGTGGTCATAACACACGGCGTTCCGTTTAACATAGCATCTATGAGTTTTCCTTTGAGTCCAGCACCAAACCTTAACGGAGCCAAACATACTCTGGCATTTTGCATGACCTCATTAACATCATCTGCAAATCCTTTAATGATAAATCGTTCTTTTTTATCGGTGAGCTGAAATATTTTTTCTGAAGCATAGGCACCATACACCTGTATTTCTGCTTCAGGTAGTTTTTCTCTAATCAATGGCCAGATGGCTTCTTTTAAAAACAAAACGGCATCATAATTAGGGTTGTGCAAAAAATTACCAATCATGATAAAATGCTGCCTGTCATTAAACTTTGGCAGCTTTCTTTTGTCGTCCAATGAGACAACCTCTGTTAAAAAAGGTAAATAATACAATAAGTGTTCACTGACTTTAAATTGATTTCTTAAAATCTTCATTTCTTCTTCAGAGATAATAAGACTCAAATCGCATCTGTAAATGCTAGCCATTTCGCGCTTTGAGGTTTCATTAAAAAGGTAAGATTTATCAAAAATTTTTTTGTCTTTTAAAGCGTTTGCCCTGCCTTTTCTTAAACAGTGCAAATCTTCGGTATCTAATATTCTTAAGGCTTTTGGGCAATGTTCGGCAACACGCCAACCAAACTGTTCTTCGACCATAAAACGATCAAATAACACAATATCCGGATTAAAAGTTTTAATAAAAACATCAAAACTTGAATCGTTTATTAGAATAGAAATCTCATCGATTCCTAAAACCTCTAGGTTAAAAGCATTCTTGCTTTTTACATTAGCGCTTGCAAAAGTTACTTTGTAATTATTGGCTTGAAAAACTTCTATTAATTGCATCATTCTGCTTCCGGCCGCAGAACTTTTAGGTTCTGGCCAAACGAAACCAATGATTAAAAGATGGCGTTGCTTGATAGTTTTAATGTTTAATGATTTAATAAAATCTACTCTGCTTTTGGTTTTAAAGCATACATCATTCTTACCTGTTTAGCCCACTCGACCACAGCTTCTATTTGTTTATTGGAAAGTTTAGCTTCAGAATGTACCCAAGTATAGGAGTCTAAAGGCATTTCCTTGGCTTCTACCATTTCAATCAATTCTTCCATTTTATGGTCTTTGCGTTTTACTGAATTCCCTACCCAATTTGAGAAATTAAAATGCTTTTTTCCTTCATTCACATGGTCTGCTAACCAATAATTTAATGGTGTAATAGTGTTATACCAAGGGTAACGAGTTACATCACTATGACAATCATAACAACTTTCTTTTAAAATTAATATCACATCTTCGGGTGGGTTTGTTTCATTTAAAAATGGTTGAATAGAAGCCAAATCTCCCTGGTTTTTTTCTGGACCAAAAAATTGAGCTATCACAAAAATGATGAATAAGGCTAAAAGGATTTTTTTTATTGTTTTCATTTTGGGTATTTTTAGTACTATAAATTTACAAATTATTTTATGACCATAGAAGAATTATATAAAGAGTTAACCTACGTTGATGCCACACGCGAAAAACGATTAAAATATGCCAACATGGTGTTGGACGATTTAAGTTTAATGCCTGATTTAATGACTATTTTATTTATGACAGACGACAAAATTTCGTGCAGAGCTGCTTGGATTTTTGAATATGTCTGTGATGAATATATTTATGCCATAATTCCTTATTTAGATGAATTTACCTTAAAAATAAAACAGGTTAATTTGGATTCTGCGGTGAGACCCGTAGCTAAGGTTTGTGAGTATTTGGCAAAAGCTTTTTATTCTAAAGATAACAATACCATAAAAAAAACTCTTTCAAATCTCCATAAAGAACGTATTGTTGAAGCTTGCTTTGATTGGATAATTCAAGATGAAAAAATTGCCGTAAAAGCTTATACCATGAATACCCTTTTTTTATTTGGTAAAGACTATAAATGGGTTTATCCTGAGCTTGCTCAAATCTTGGAACAAGATTTTCAAAATCAAAGCCCTGGTTATAAGGCACGGGCAAAACATATCTTAAAAAAGATTAAAGCAAAACAATAACTAACCTTAATTATTACAATGTCATCACCTTTTGCAATTCTTCTTCTGAAATTATCAATAACTTATTTTTTACGATTCTTGACGTTAAGGTTTTCCAATTTATATCTTGTTTAAAGATATTCTTTAAAATGGGATGTGCTCTTTCAAATTCCTTATTATTCAGCAAATTAATGGCATACCAATATTTCATTTCTAAATTATCTGGAAACAACTTTTGTGCATTCAAATACAAAGCTTCGGCTTTTTTAGTATCACCAGCTTCCATGGCTAAATCGCCTTGGTTCATAAAATCATAGGCTTTTTGTAGTTGGACCAGTCGTTCTAATTCTTCAACCGGATTTTTATGGTCTTCCACTCTTAAATCCATGACAATATCTTCCCAAGAATTTCCTGTAGCCGTTCCTTTTACAATTAAAATAGCCGCAGATTGGCTTCCTCTTATGTCGCCTTTTTCAGTTTGAGCAGCTTTTAATGCCGCTATCATTCGGTCACTTAAATCGCCTTTAGTGGTTTCAAAGGCCAAAGCCATAGCATCCCAAACCGTATTATTGAGCATCATATTGGCTTGAACTGAAAAGTTTTTCCCTTGTTTATGTCCTGCCGCCTCAATACATGAATTTCCTGTGTGAGAAGCAACTTGGCCTTGGGTATTTAAAAAGGCTACCTGCCTAAACATTTCACCACCATCATTAGCTAACAAGACATCCAACGCTTGCTGGGGCGATAACCCTTGTGCCATGAGTGCTAATCCTTTAGGTCCGTAACTTGGATTTACAAAAGACTGTGTTGCCACTACTCCAACGCCTGCCTTACCATACGTTACCACAGAACCTACGCTAAACCAATGCGATTGGACTGCCACACCTATATGGCCTGTAACAGAATCTCTAGCTACAATGGAATAAGTATGAGCTAAAGGCTCAGATGCTTTATAAACCTGTGAAAAAGACAGTTGGCAAAAGAATGCCAATAGAAAGAATGTAAATGATTTCATAGTAAATAAAATTAAAGTTCTAATATAGTTAATTCATCAAACAAAATAATGAAAGAAAAAATCATATTCTGTAATTCGGTATTCGGTGTACAAATACCTATCTTTGACCCTTGTTTTAAAAATGAAAATACATGTCATTATCAGAACTTAATGCCATATCTCCAATAGATGGAAGGTATAGAAATAAAGTAAATGAGCTAGCTGATTATTTTTCTGAAGAAGCACTTATAAAATATCGCGTTTTAGTTGAAATAGAATATTTTATTGCACTTTGCGATATTCCTTTGCCCCAACTTAAAAGTATTTCTAAAGATAACTTCAAAGATTTAAGAGCCATTTATAAGGATTTTTCAACGAAAGATGCGTTGGCCATAAAAAAAATTGAAAGCATTACCAACCATGATGTTAAAGCCGTGGAGTATTTTATCAAAGAACAATTTGATGCCTTAGGCTTATCTGAATTTAAAGAATTTATTCATTTTGGGTTGACCTCTCAAGACATTAATAATACCGCTATTCCGTTAAGTATTAAAGATGCTTTAGAACATGTTTATATCCCAGAATATACCGTAATTTTCAAGAAATTAAAGCAACTATCTGAAGATTGGTCAAACATTTCTATGCTAGCAAGAACGCATGGACAACCAGCTTCTCCAACACGTTTGGGTAAAGAAATAGAGGTTTATGTAGTTCGGTTAGAGCAACAATTTACCTCTTTAAAAACCATCCCAAATGCCGCTAAATTTGGCGGAGCGACAGGTAATTATAACGCACATCATGTGGCCTATCCAACGATTGATTGGAAAGCTTTTGGAACCAAATTTTTAACTAACACCTTAGAATTACACCACTCGTTTCCAACCACTCAAATTGAGCATTATGACCACATGGCAGCTTTGTTTGATAATTTAAAACGTATAAACACCATTTTGATTGATTTGAATAGAGACATCTGGACGTATGTGTCTATGGATTACTTTAAACAACGTATTAAAGCAGGTGAAGTTGGCAGTTCTGCCATGCCACATAAAGTAAACCCCATTGATTTTGAAAATAGCGAAGGTAATTTAGGCATTGCCAATGCCCTTTTTGAACATTTATCTGCTAAATTGCCCATTTCCAGATTGCAACGAGATTTAACCGATAGTACCGTATTACGTAATATTGGCGTCCCTTTTGGGCATACACTCATTGCTTTTAAATCTACCTTGAAAGGTTTAGATAAATTATTGTTAAACGAAAGCAAGTTTGCAGAAGATTTAGAACATAACTGGGCCGTAGTTGCAGAAGCCATTCAAACCATTTTAAGAAGAGAAGGCTATCCTAATCCATATGAAGCTTTAAAAGGATTAACAAGAACCAATGAGAAAATCAATCAAACCTCTATGTCAAATTTTATTGATACTTTAGAGGTTTCTGATACAATAAAACAAGAATTACATCGTATTACACCAAGTAACTATACAGGCGTTTAAATTATGTTGACTGATAAACAATCTTTAATACTTTGCGGAATCTTAGGAATTGCTATTTTTTCGACAGGCGTTTTGGATATTTTAGATAATTTTATCACTAAAACCATTCTTACCATTCTCTTTTTAGTTATTGTAGCGAATTTAATTATTTCAAATTCAATAAAAAAAGAAAGTAAAGAATAGCTGTTAGTAAAAAACAAGAAAGGCTTGCATAATTGCAAGCCTTTCTTGTTTTTGAAAAAAATTCTATTTCTTAAAGAAATCAATAATACCACTAAATTGGGATTCGTCAATATCTGAATTTCTCATGGCATCGGCTAGAGTCATTATCTTTTCCGGACTCATATCATCACCTAATACTCTAACAATTCCAAAACCCATCTCTTTTGAACTTGCAAATACAATAAACTCGTCTGCCACTTCATCATCGCCTAAATATTTAATGTTTACTTTAACATTTTTATCATTAAACTCAATAAGGTCATTGTATTTTTTGTCTTTTAAAATGGTTTTTACCTTGGCTAATTCCGCATTAAAATTTTCTAAGTTAGATTCATTGTATCTATACCCTAAGAAGTTTAAACGCTTTACAGAGCTATAGGCTTCTTTTTGAGTTTCTGTTAATTTAGACTCGTCTAATTTCACAATAGAAACTGGTAAATCTATGGCTGTAAAGTTTTCAGATTCTTGATGGTCTACAAAATAACGTTGTAAAGTAACACCATCATTACAGCTCACCAAAAGGAGTGCTGTAATGAAGATGAATACTATGTGTTTAACTGTTTGTTTCATGATTGGTTATTGTTTTTTACTGCTTTTTTTCTAAATGTTGTCCACCAGGGATGTTCATTTTTTCAGTAAGCTTAGAGATTTCATTCAGGTTGATGTCTCCTGTTAAGGATACGACTACGGTTTCAATTTTTCTGTTCTCACCGTTAATTTCAACACCTTGTCCTTTCATAGCCTTATCAATGCCATTTACATAGATTAAAAGCTCTTTTACATGGTCTGAGTCTTTGCCTTCTTTAACATAGAATTTCACTTCAGAGCCATCGTCTTTTACTTCCATAAGCTCTTCTAACGAGCTTGAACGAGATTTTACCCATTTGGTAATATCTTCAGAGATGCTTTTATTATCTGTGATAAGGGTTTTAAAGCTTGTAATGCTATTAATCATATCCATGTAAGCTTTGGCCTCTGGTTCTTCAACGTTGATACCCATCTTGGCAATCATTTGAAACATTTTAGGCTTAATGGATACATAGGTTACATTGGCGTTGTCATTATACTTTTCAAAAACATCTTGAGCTGATGCTATTGCTGGCATTAACATGATGGCCATAACGAATACTACTATTTTCTTTTTCATGGTATTTAATTTTATAGGATTTAAAGTTTTCATTTTTATTATTATTGATTGTTAGGTTTAAATATGATATTTTTTGTGTTTTCTATTTCATTAAGGTAACCAATGGTTTCGGTTCCTTTATTCATTTCATTCAGATAACCTACTGTAGAAGTTCCTTTATTGAACTGAATTGAGATCATGGCCAACGATTTTACAACTTCGTTATAAGCCTCTTGTGGATCATCATAAGTGCCATATGCATAATCTTCGTAGGCTGAAATAATGGGCGATTTAAAATAAAACCCTATCATAAGAACTGCGACTGCTGCGAATGCTAACCATTTAAAGTTAAAAACTTTTTTTGTTAATGGAAGGGTTTTAGTAAACTGTTCTTGTTGATTTACTGAAAAATAGGTAAACATAGGTTTGTACATTTCTAAATGTGGCGCTACAGTGTCTTGCAAAAAATAGTTTTTTAACTGTTGCTCTTCTTTAAGCGTTGTTTCTCCGTTTTCGTACTTTTCAAGTAATTTTTCTATATTATTTAATACCATAACTGTGTGTATTGGTTAATTTTTCTCTTATTGTTTTTCTAGCTCTTGATAAAGCTACGCGTACCGATGTATTATTCATATCCAACATGTCACATATCTCATCCAGTTCATATTGTTCAATATCTCTTAATTGTATCACCATTTTTTGTTGTTCTGGCAACTCTTCAATAATTCTTCCTACCCAATCTAAACTATCTTGAGCTTCGACCTGTTTTTGTAAAGAGGTGTTGTGGTCTTGATAGTTGCTATGAACAATTTTTAAATTTTGCGCCTGTTTAGACTTTAATTTATCCAAACAAAAATTCTTGGTCATCGTCATTGAAAATGCTTCCACATTTTTATAAGCTTCAAACTTCGATTTATTATTCCAAAGTTTGATAAGAACTTCTTGAGTAGCATCTTCAGCTTCCTCTGTTGATACGAGTAATCGTTTTGCCAAACGAAACACTTTATCTTTAAAAGGCATGACAATGTTTAAAAATTCTGTCTGCGTCATTTTAGTTTTACTTTGGTTGTGGTTAGTTTAAAAAGGCTCTTTTAGGGCGTTTGATATTACGACGAACAACCATTAAATTTGTTACAAAAAATTTTTATTATACAATAATGTAAGTAAATTTAGGGTTTTATAGACTATCTATCTTAAAAATTGCACCCTATGAAAAACTTTAAAGCCCTTATCCTTGTCTTTATAGCAAGCATATTATTAATCAGTTGTTTTGAAGATAACGATGACAATCAAATATCGGCCAATGAAATCAATGATTTTGTTTGGAAGGGTATGAATCTTTTTTACCTATATAAAGACAACATTCCAAATCTAGCAAATGACAGATTTTCAAGTGATGCCCAATATGCAGATTATCTAAATGGTTTTTCTGGCCCAGAAGAATTATTTGAAAGCCTAATTTACCAAAGAGAAACTGTTGATAAATATAGCTGGATTGTGGATGATTTTATTGCATTAGAGCAGTTGTTTAGCGGTGTATCGACCAGTAACGGCATGGAATTTCAACTATTTTTACAACCAAACAGCAGCACTCAAATTTTTGGCATTGTAAGATTGGTGCTACCCAATAGTGATGCTGATATAAAAGGTGTTAAACGGGGTGACATCTTTAGCACCATCAATGGAACGCCATTAACAACTTCAAACTTAAACGATTTATTATCACTCAATAGTTATACAATCAATAAGGCCAACTATGACGATAAAGGAACGCCCGAAACAACCGACGACTCTGTTGTTTCTGGAACAGAATCCATTTCTTTAACCAAATTAGAATATACTGAAAACCCTATTTATAAAACCGAGCTATTTAATGTATCTGGAAAGAATGTTGGATATTTAATGTATAATGGTTTTACCGCTAATTTTGACGGTCAACTCAATGATGTTTTTGCAAATTTTAAAGCCAATAATGTACAGAGTTTAATATTGGATTTAAGGTATAACCCAGGTGGCTCGGTTAATTCGGCCATTCTACTTTCAAGTATGATAACGGGGCAATTTACAGGCGAAGTTTTTAGTACCGAACAATGGAACAGCGAGTTTCAATTGGTTTTTGAAAATGAAAACCCAGAATTGTTAATTAATAGATTTACGAATAACGATGACGGAGCAGCCTTGAACAGTTTAAACTTATCAAAGGTCTATATTTTAGCTACAAATGCATCGGCTTCAGCCAGCGAACTGGTTATTAATAGTTTAGACCCGTATATTGAGGTGATTCATATTGGTGATAATACCACAGGAAAGTATCAGGCTTCTACAACCTTATACGATTCTGAAAATTTTTCTAGAGAAGGCGCTAATCCAAATCATAGCTATGCCATGCAACCACTTATTTTTAAGTCTTTAAATAAGGTTGGAAACACCGATTATGATAATGGTTTAACACCAGATATAGTCCTTAAAGAAAGTTTCTTGAATTTAGGTGTGATTGGTGATGTTAATGAAACCCTTTTGGCAGCTGCATTGGCTGATATTGAAAATACCGGAAAATTAATTGATATAAAATCTAAAAACACAACCAATTTAAAACCAGTTAAAGACAGTAATAGCTTTATTCCTTTTAACAATGAAATGCATGTTGATAAGAAAATTCCTTTCGACCTCATCCATAAAAAAACATTTAATTAAAGAACAAAAACCCTACCTCAAATTCCTGTTGAAAGTAGGGTTCTTTTTTTTTACAAACTAATATTCAATCCTAAACTAACATTTCTACCTTTGGTGGTAAAACCAATAATTTCAAGATAATCTTCGTTAAAAACATTGGTAATGGTTGCAAAAAGCTTTAAGGTATTGTTTATTAATTTCTGACTAAAATAAAGATCAACCAATGCATACGATTTTAATGCTGTATTTTGAAACGTTGCAAAATCGGTATCCATTCGCTTCCCAACAAATTGATAGTTTAAAGACCCGTAGCTATTGTTAGAAAAATTATATCCCAAGCCAGCATTTACTTTGTGCTTTGGTAAACGCAAGCGGGTTCCATTTTTTAACTCGATAAATGTATAGTTGGCATTAAAAGCCAGTGACTTAAAAACTTTGATTTTGGTTTCAACTTCTACACCATGTACCGTAGCGTTTGAAACAGCATTTTCATAAGCATTGGTAAAAATAATGGTATTTTCTTCTTTTCTGTTAAAATACAACCCGTTCATTCTAAACCCTTTTTTATTAGAAAACTCCATACCACCTTCAATCGTTCTGTTTTCTTCGGGTTTTAAATTTGGATTCGGTCCAAAAAAGCCAAAAAGCTGTGATAAATTTGGTGCAATAAACGAGGTAGCATACGATCCAAAAACCTTAACATCTCCATTATTGGTTTTCAAATTGTACGATGGATTGACGCTATAAACCACATGAGAACCATACTCGCTATGATTATTAAAGCGGATTCCTGTGTTTACATTCAATCCATAATCTGTTAAATAAACCACATTTAAATATGGATCTGTATTTGAAAAACGCTCATTAGTAGAAAATTCGCTTTTATAAGTACCGTAATTTAATCCCACAATGGTATAAAACTTGCGGTTGAAAATATATTTATTAAAGGCATCAACAACAACACTTTCAGCATTATTTACTGTTGAAAAATCTGAAACAGTCTCTCTGTTTATCCTTGAAATAGCTGAATTAATTTGAAAACTTCCGTTTTTATATTCGAACTTAGGGGCTAAACCAAAACGGGTTTGATCTGATGTGTAAGTGTCTTCGGTATCTGAAAACATAAAAGTTGGTGGTGGAAACCCATCGATATCGGTTTTAAACTTATCATAACTGGCAAATGCAGTGATTTGTATTGCCTTATTTATATCATAATCAAGTTTTAGATTGGTATTATATCTTGAAAATGGGTCTTTTTCAGGATTATCAGATTTTGCCGCCGATAAGCCATCCACAAAACGATTACCAAAACTCGCTACATACCTTAATCTATTGGCAGATCCACTAACAGAAACATTATTAGTAAAACTAGTTCCATCATAATTTAAATCCTTTTGTGTTTGATTAGTCCCTACAATCGCTAAAAAACTAGCCGAAATTTGGTTTGAAGACGCTGTTTTGGTTGTTATATTTATTACTGCAGTAGCAGCGGCATTTCCATATAAAGTACTGGCTGCGCCTTTAATAATTTCAATCGATTCAATGGTATTTAAATCCAATAAGCGTAAATCAAAATCGTTTGAGACCAACGATGGATCATTTACTTGAACACCATCAATAAGCACCAACACTTGCCGGTTATTTCCGCCTCTTACAAAATAACCTAAATTTTGCCCTTCAACACTTCGGCTACCGTTAATTTCAATACCGCTTTTGGTGTTTAACAATTCCGAAATGGTTCTTCCTTGGTTTCTCTCAATCTCTGCTTTTGAGATGATAATTACCGTTTTTCCAGACTGTTCCCGTTTTATTTTAAAACGTGTGTCCGTAATAACAATTTCATCCAATTGTTGTACTTGTGTTGAATCGGTTTCAATAGCTATTGGTAGCTGTTGCGCAAAACCAACCATGGAAATGCCAAGACATAGCGTTCCAAAAACATTTGCATTTTTGTTCATTTTAATGAATAATTACTCGAGAATCGCATGACAATCATACGTAAACTTTTATCCCGAAAGTTTGACTTATTTGTTTTGAAAAAGGCAGGTCTCCTGGCTCTCGTCTTAATATTGGTCTTCCCAGAAAATATTTCCAGTGACTTGAAGTTTAATATTAAGCATTCCTAAAAGGAACTAAGATTACAGTTGCGGGAACAGCTCAAGAATGAAGCGTAACAAATATCGATTTTTGATTTTTTGAATTCTGAATTCGTTAATCATTGATCGTTCATCGTTAAGCTTTTCACTTGATTCCCTTTTAATTCATTCACACAAAGTGAATAAAACCAAATTTCAATGCAAAAGTAAATATTAACTTTGATATGTCTCTGAAATTTTATTTTTTCTTGGTTAATTTGTAAACCAAATAAATAAAGCCAACTAAAAAATGAAGTATAATAACGCCAGCAACTATATATATTGTTAAATTTGAATTGTCTCTCATGATGATGGATTTATTCAAAAGTATTAACAAAAAATATAAACCACCGTTACTCTTGTTACAAAGAACAACCATGAAATTTTACAATGTAGTCCGTATTATCCTTGTTTTTTTACTATGTGTTCATTGCAAAGATCATTCTTCTAAAAATTTACCAAATAAAAATATTGAAACTATTATACCACTTAAATATGCCCAAGGTTTTTCAATAATAGATTTTAACACTTATAAAGTTTTAGAAATAAAAAATCCTTGGCCAAAATCAAACAAAGCGTACCAATATGCTTTAGTAACCCATGACTCCATAAAAAAAGAGCTTTCAGGAACTTCTTTTGAAGCCATTATAACCATTCCAATAAAGAGCATCGTAGTAACTTCAACCACTCACATACCATCCTTAGAGTTGCTGGAAGAAGAGCAAACCTTGGTTGGGTTTCCTGGCATTGACTATATTTCATCTAAAAAAACAAGACAGCGAATTGATGACCAACTTGTGAGAGAGCTTGGTAAAAATGAAGGCATAAATACTGAAGTTCTTTTAGAATTGTCTCCAGAAGTGCTGATAGGCTTTGGAATAGATGGAAACAACCGAACCTTTGAAACCATAAAAAAGTCAAGCATTCCTGTAATTTATAATGGCGATTGGGTTGAAAATTCGCCTTTAGCTAAAGCTGAATGGATTAAGTTTTTCGGGGTTTTATTCAACAAAGAAAAGCAAGCAGATTCCATTTTTAATACCATTGAAAAAGATTATTTAGAAGCCAAATTATTAGCCAGAAACGTTATTGAGCAACCCACCATTTTAAGTGGTGCCATGCATAATGACATTTGGTATTTACCTAATGGCAATAGTACAGAAGCCCAGTTATTACAAGACGCCAATACCCATTATCTTTTTAAAAACTCCAAAGGCACCGGAAGTTTATCACTTAATTTTGAAACTGTTTTTGAAAAAGCTAAAAATGCAGACATTTGGTTAAGCCCTTCAAATTTTTCTAGTCTGGAAGCCCTAGAAAAAAATAACGCTCATTATACCCTATTCAAAGCATTTCAAAACAAAAACGTTTATTCATTTAACAATACAAAAGGAGCTACTGGAGGTGTTTTATATTACGAATTAGGAATGGCAAGACCAGATTTGGTTCTTAAAGATTTAATTAAGATTTGTCATCCTGAACTATTGAAACATTATGTTCCTTATTTTTTTAAAAAACTAGACTAATTGACACATATAAAAACATATACAAAACCATTTATCATTCTTACGTTAATATTAATCGTCTGCTTTTTTTTAAATATTAGTTTAGGTTCTGTGAATATTCCTTTAAAAGAGATTTTTAAAAGCATCGTTGGAAATGCTACAGAACAAGAAACTTGGCAATATATCATTCAAAATTACCGACTACCAAAAGCATTTACAGCCATTTTAGTGGGTTCTGGTTTGGGAATTTCGGGTTTATTAATGCAAACCTTATTTAGAAACCCATTAGCTGGGCCTTTTGTGCTTGGTATAAGTTCTGGCGCTAGTTTAGGCGTAGCCATTATTGTTTTAGGTTCTGGCGTTTTTGGAAGTACTTTAGCAGTACTAATGGTTTCAAAATGGACTATTGTTATAGCAGCAAGTTTAGGAAGTTTTTTAGTGTTAATTTCTGTTATGGTCGTGTCTTTAAAGATTAGAGATACCATGGCTATTCTCATTATTGGATTGATGTTTTCTAGTATAACCGCAGCTATAGTAAGTGTCTTATCCTATTTTGGTTCTGCTCAGCAATTGCAACAATATATTTTTTGGGGATTTGGAAGTTTAGGTAACTTATCTTGGTCAGAGCTGGGTATTTTTTTTATTATTTATTGCATAGGAATAATGTTAAGTATCCTCTCAATAAAATCATTAAACACCTTACTTTTAGGAGAAAATTACGCCAAGAGTTTAGGGTTAAATATTAAGCAAAGTAGATTAATCATTATTATATCAACCAGTTTGTTGGCAGGTACTATTACAGCATTTGCTGGACCCATCGCCTTTATTGGTTTGGCCATTCCACATATGACACGCCAAATTTTTTATACCTCAAACCATAAAATATTGTTGCCTGCTGTTTTTATTTTTGGCGCCATCATCATGCTTGTTTGCGATAGCATTGCTCAAGTACCTCTTAGCGATTATACTTTACCTATCAATGCCATTACCTCACTAATTGGTGCTCCCGTTGTGATTTGGTTATTGGTTAGAAAACGTAAAATGTTTTTTTAGATTTTTAGACTAGTTATATTTATAGACTCTTTTTAAAATCTGAAACTTTGAAACTTGAAACTTTAATATATGACAAAAAAAAATAACCATATCATATTAAATACCAAAGAATTATCTATTGGATATGCTTACAAAAAAGAAAAAACTGTCGTAGCTTCCAATATCAATATTGAATTAAACCAAGGAGAATTAATAGGTCTGGTTGGTGCCAATGGCATTGGTAAATCAACACTTTTAAGAACGCTTACAAATGTTCAAAAGCCTCTCCAAGGGCATGTAAAAATAAATAACAAGGACATGAATCAATACAAAGCTGTTGATTTAGCTAAAGTGTTAAGCTTGGTGCTCACAGAACCAATACCCTCAAAAAACCTCTCGGTTTTTGAATTGATTGCATTAGGCAGACAACCTTATACCAATTGGGTTGGCGCCTTAAATAATGAAGATTTAAATCAAGTTAACAAAGCCATGCAATTAACTAATATTTCAAGTTTAAAGCACAAAAATTGTTATGAATTAAGTGATGGTCAATTACAAAAAGCTTTGATAGCTAGAGCCTTAGCCCAAGACACCGATATTATTATTTTAGATGAACCCACCACTCATTTAGATATGTATCATAAGGCATACATTTTAAAGTTATTGAAAAACCTTACTCAAGAAACAGGAAAAACCATTTTATTTTCTTCTCACGAGATAGATCTAGCCATTCAGTTATGTGATACCATTATTGTAATGACTCATGAAAAGGTGGTTTCAGATCAACCATGCAACTTAATTTCAAATGGTGTTTTTAATGGTTTATTTCCAACTGATTTAATTGTTTTTGATGAAAAAACAGGAAGTTTCCGGGTGAAGAAATAAAATGTTGTTAGTTTCAGTATAAAGTTGGAATTTTCAATTGTTTTTTATGGTCCTCGACTGCGCTCAGACTGACCATTTTATTTTCTGTCACACTAAGCGCAGTCGAAGTGCTTTGTAAGCAAGTTTAATGTTATCATCGAAAAACTTCGGTCTTCAGTTTTCCTTCTTCAATCTAAAAAATATATCTTTGAATAAATTCCTGTTTACATGAACGAAAATCTTATTCTTATTCTAGCCATTCTGATTTTTACCGTCATTGGTTTCTTTTTGGGAAATTATTTTACCAAACTTAAAAGCAAAAGCGAACAAAGCACTTTGGAAGAACGCCTAAACCAATTAAATGCTACCATAAGAGAACTGAAACAAGATATCGAAAAAATTGAAAAAGAGCGTGAAGATATCCGTCGTGAAAAAGAATTTTTAAATGCTGAATTAACAAAACGGAATACAGAATACGAAAACCTGTATCAGCTTAATGCCAAACAAGAAGATGAATTAGAAAAACGCCAAGAAGCATTGCGTAAAGATTTTGAATTGTTGGCAACCAAAATTCTAGATGAAAAATCAGAAAAATTCACCCTTCAGAATAAAGAAAACATCAAAAATATTTTAAATCCGCTTCAAGAAAAAATTAAAACCTTTGAAGAAAAAGTAGATTTAACCCAAAAGGAAAGCATCAGCATGCATTCGGCTTTAAAAGAGCAGTTATTGGGTTTAAAAGATCTTAACCAACAAATGACTAAAGAAACCACCAACTTAACCAGAGCTTTAAAAGGCGATAGTAAAATGCAAGGCAATTGGGGCGAGCTGGTTTTAGAGCGCGTATTAGAAAAATCTGGTTTAGAAAAAGACAGAGAGTATTTTGTACAACAAAGTTTTACACTGCCTAATGGCTCTCGTGTATTGCCAGATGTTGTTTTACATCTTCCCGATGGTAAAAAAATGATTATTGACTCTAAAGTTTCTTTAACCGATTATGAACGTTTAGTCAATGCCGATGATGATGACAAACCACCATTTTTAAAAGCACATGTAAATTCCATTAGAAAACATGTGGATCAACTTTCAGAAAAAAATTATCAAGATTTATACGATATAGAATCGCCCGATTTTGTCCTCATGTTTATTCCTATTGAACCTGCTTTTGCAGTGGTTGTTAATGATGATAATAGTATTTACAATAAAGCGTTTGAAAAGAATATTGTGATCGTAACACCTTCTACCCTATTAGCAACACTTCGTACTATTGATAGCATGTGGAATAACGAAAAACAGCAGCAAAACGCTATTGAAATTGCCCGACAAGCTGGCGCTCTATACGATAAATTTGAAGGTTTAGTGTCTGACTTAACAGGTGTTGGTAAAAAAATTGATGCTGCAAAAAGTGATTATTCAGCAGCCATGAACAAATTGGTTGATGGTAAAGGAAACTTAATTTCGAGTGTAGAAAAGCTTAAAAAAATGGGAGCCAAAGCTAAAAAAGTGCTTCCTGAAGCCATACTAAAACGTGCCGAAGACCATTAAAAAATAACACATGAAAATTCTCGTAAAAATTGGTATTAGCATTATTCTTTTAATAATAATGTATGTTTGTTTTCTTTATTTTGCTAGCTACAGCAATGGTGTAAGAGCTGGCGAACTGATAAAATTTAGCCATAAAGGTGTCATGTTTAAAACTTGGGAAGGCGAAATTAGCCAAGGCGTTTCGGAATCCCAAAGATTCGTATTTTCTGTTGAAAGTAGCGAAAAACAAGTTATTGAAGATTTGAACAACTTTCAGGGCAACATGGTGAAACTCCATTATTTTGAACGCTACAAGACATTATTTTGGCTAGGAGATACTAAATATTTTGTAACAAAAGTTGAAGTTCAGCTTTAACGCCTAAAGTTATATCATCTTAAAGCGTGATATATTTGTTTATCATTTAATTAAGTGATATATTTAAATATTCCTTTATAAAGGCATATTTGTAATTATTCCTTAAAAAAGGCATATTTGTAATTATTCTATTAAAATAGAATATTAAAATTTTAATATGGTAAGCGTAATAACAGGAGATATCATTAAATCTAAAAAATTTAAAAATCCAGAAATATGGTTAACACCTTTAAGAGAAGCATTAACCAACTCTGAAATTGATAAAAAATATTGGGAAATTTTTCGCGGAGATAGTTTTCAAATTGAAATCAAGGATAATAAAAACGCCTTTTATATTGCCACCTATATTAAGGCCTGCATAAAAACCGTAAAAGGATTAGATATTCGCATGGCCATTGGTGTAGGCAATAAAAATTTTGAAGGGACTATCATTACTGAATCAAATGGAGATGCGTTTCAATTTTCTGGAGATACCTTAGCAATTCTTAAAAAAGAAAAAACAAACTTAAAAATAAAGTCTCGCGATTTACTTTTAAACAAAGAACTTAACTTGTATTTTAAACTTGCTTTAATTTCAATGGACCATTGGACAAGCAATTCAGCCGAAGCGGTTAAGGTTGCTCTTGAAAATGATGGTGTGTTACAGAGTGAAATGGCAAAAGCTTTAGGCATTAGTCAAGATGCTGTTAGCAAACGTTTAAAACGAGCTTATTTTAATGAAATAATGGATTTGGACAAAATGTACCGTCAGAAAATAACCCTACTAGAATTAAACCTCTTGGAAGAAAAATGATACTATTAATAAAACTATTGTTAGCCCATATTTTGGGCGATTTTTTTCTTCAACCGGAAACATGGGTTAAAGAAAAAGAACAAAACAAATTAAAATCGAATAAGTTATATTTACACGTATTCATTCATGTTATTTTAACCAGCCTTTTTCTTTGGGATGTTTCATTATGGCCTATTGTTATAACCATTGGTCTAACTCATTTAATTATTGATTCTACAAAAATTTTAATTCAAAAGAAAAAAACAAGACGCTTGTTATTTTTTATCGATCAGTTGCTTCATGTGGGCATAATTTTCTTGTGTTTTTATCTTTTTACCGAAAACATATTCCATCTAGAAAGTGTAATAACAGAAAGTAATTTATTAGTATTGGCTTGTTTGTTGTTTTTAACAACGCCTACCTCTATCATAATGAAAACCATTTTTTTAAAATGGAACATTTCCGATCTAACAAAAAACAACGAATCGCTTGAAGATGCCGGAAAATACATTGGTATTTTAGAACGTATTTTGGTTTTTATATTTATAGTTTCAGGACATTGGGAAGCTGTTGGTTTTCTTATTACAGCAAAATCAGTTTTTAGATTTGGCGATTTAAAAGAGTCTAAACACCGTCAGCTTACAGAATATATTTTAATAGGAACTTTAATAAGTTTTAGTATTGCTATTTTTACAGGACTCGTTTTCAATATATTAAACTAATATTTATGTTTAAAACTACCGAAGAATCACAAATAACCATAACCCAATTAATGCTGCCATCAAACTCTAATTTTAGTGGCAAAATTCATGGTGGCTATATTTTAGGTCTTATGGATCAAATAGCTTTTGCTTGTGCCTCTAAGCATTCCAGACATTATTGTGTAACCGCATCGGTAAACAAAGTCGATTTTTTAAACCCCATAGAAGTTGGTGAATTGGTTACCCTTAAAGCCTCTATAAATTACACCGGCAGAACGTCTATGGTTATTGGTGTACGGGTAGAATCTGAAAACATACAAACTGGCGAAAAAAAGCATTGCAACTCTTCATATTTTACGATGGTTGCTAAAGATGAAAACGGAAACAATGTTTCAGTGCCAGGAATTATTTTAGATACTAAAAATAAAGTGAGGCGCTTTGCCAGAAGCATTGCCAGACAAGAACAGGCCAAAAACAGAACAACAGCTTTTAGAACTTCGGAATTTAAAATGGCATTGTATTTAGATTCCTTAAAAGGTCAAAATGCTAAAATTGAATTGATTAACGATTAATTAAAATAAATATTCAAAACCGCATTTGGCGTTAAACCCAGAGAACGCTGTATGGTTTCATTTAAAGTTTCATTGGTAACCCTGTAAAAATTATTAATCTCGTTTTCTTTGTTTAACACATTCCAAACTGAAATACCAAGACGTGCTTTGGTGCTTTTTCCAAGTTTAAAATTATAAATAGCCGAAGCATCTAAACGCATATAATCTTGAAGATTGGAAGCATTGGTCGCTGCATAATTAATACTACCCGCTGCTAATATTTCATTACCCACAACAGGTTGTGTAATGGGTTTTCCAGAATGCCAATTTAAACCAGCTGATAGTTTAAAATTTTTCAAGCCATAAGTTAAACCAAAGGTAGCTGAATGCGTAATATCGAAATTGCTTGAAAAACGATTAGGTTCTAAATCTTTAAAATGGTATTGATTGTTCATGTATGAATAGCTTAGCCAAGTGTTAACCTTCCTTATTTGTTTTCTAAGCAATACATCAACCCCTTTTACATCATAATTACCCACACTTTTTGCAAATTCATATTGATTTTGAAATCCTTGACTTTGCGAGGTAATGCCATCTACCAACTTGTAATAAGCTTCTGCATTTAACAGCCAACCTTTATGACTATAACTTAATCCTGCAGAAGCTTGCTTGCTTTCCATAACAGGAATATCGTTGTTATTAGAAAGTTGCCATCGGCGTTTTTCTATACCTAAAAAATCGTTTTGAAAATTAACAACCTGCGAGGTGTTTTGATGTTTAAACTCACCAAGTATTTCAAAAGTTAGATGCTTTAAAAATTGCTGACTAAAACTTATTCGGGGTTCAACAATCGATTTTTTAAACTTGTCTATATAATTGTATCTAACACCTACATTTAAATTGGTATTTTTATTTTGAGATTTGTAACCTAATTGAGAAAAAACACCATGTGTTCTAACAACTTCGGAAACTAAAAGTCTAAATAGCGGATTATCAACATCATCAAGATTTGTAACTTGGGTTTCCACAAAATGATAACCACTTAATAATTGAAAATTATTAAAAAGTTTATAATGGGTTTTAAGTTTAACACTGGTTTCTGAAACTTTGTTTTCTTGTAAAAAACGTTGCGAATCGAGTATGTTAGCATTCGTAGCTTTTAGTTGATAATCGGTTTCATAAACTTCAAAAGTGGTTTGAAATTTAGAATTCCAAATTCTGCTATAATGCAAAGCACCAGCGATACTACTTTGGTTTAATTGACTGGTACGAGACTCTACTTTATTGTTAATTAAGGCATTTTCATCAAACTGCAACTCGTTATGTACATTAATAAAATTAATGCGTAACTCATCGTTATCACTAATTTTGTAAATCCATCGTAAAGAAGTATCGAAAAAATCAAACGTTTTATCAGTATTGGTAATAGTGGTTACATTATTGGCAACTTCAGTGTTTTGTGAAATTCTATCGAAATAAGAGGTATATGTTGGTGTTTCTACAAAATTGCTGATAGAGGTTCTTGCGGCAATTTGTAACGATGATTTTTTTCCAATAGGCGCATCTATAAACCCGTTAGCATCGGTTAAATTAACCCCCATTACAGCGTTAAATGCATCATTCAGTTCCGCTTCGGTTTGCATAGCAATAGTACCCGAAACACCATCGGTATAGCTTACTTCGGTTCCATTTTTCCTTAACGACACTTTTTGCGTAATTTGAGGATGATACATGGATATAAGCCCGAAAAAATGACCCGATTGATACATTTTAATATCATCCCAAAGAATTAGGTTTTGGTCATGTGTTCCACCTCTAATATTGATGTTCGAAACCGTTTCATTAACACTTAAAATTCCTGGAAACGCTTGTACAGATTGCAACACATCATTCTCAATTAAACCTGGAAGAATCTCGAAATTATTAAAATCTATTTTATAAGAGCCATTATTTATTTTATTGATACCTGTAGTAATATAATTAGAAATTACAATTTCTGACAAGGACAGAAAATCGGGTTGCATCAGGAAGGTCTCACAGTTTTTTGTTTGAAAATCAGCATAAGATTTTGTAATGGTTTTGTATCCTAAATAACTTATGGAAAGAACCTCTGTACTGCTAGCAACTTCTATTTTGAAAAAACCATTTTCATTGGTGGTTGTAGCACTTGATGCGGTTAGAATTGTTGCCGAATCTAAGGGTGCGTTGCTATCTTTGTCCTTCACATAACCACACAAACTAAGCTTTTGTTTTGGTTTTACTAACACAATATCATCGCTAATGGTGGTAAAAGATAGCTGCGTATTAATTTCGAGATAAGCCAATAATTCGTCAAGTAACATGGGTGTTGAAGGTGCTTTTATAAACACATCTTTAACCATATCTTCAGCATAATTAAACTGGATATTATACTGTTTTTGAAGCTTTGATAAAACTACAGTAAGCGGCTCTTTGTTCGCTGATTCTTGAGCATAGCCTGAACTAATCAAACACCAAAAACCAATACAAAAAATAGCGACAATCTTAATTGTTTTGCCCATGAATTACGATACTATTAGAGGGACTTATTTCGTAGGTCAATTGCATGGGTTGTGTGATAGCTATAAGCGCGTTTTCTAAATTATTATGTGGAAAACTGCCTGTAAACAATCGGTTTGTATCAATATTTTCAAAGGTAATTTGTTTGTTGTACTGGCGCTCTAACTCTGCAAGGACTTCACCAAATGGAATGGCATCAAAATCGCTCATATTATGAGTCCATTTTGGGACTTCTGCCTTAGTCTTGCCTTCAGAAAATGTACCGTTTAAAATTTTAAAGGTGTCGCCAGCTAATAATTGTCTTGTTATAGCATTGGAAGTTACTTTTACAATCCCTTCAAAACAAACTACTTCAAAATAGTTATCGCGTTGTTTTACATTAAATTGTGTTCCAACCACCGTTACAACGCCTTGGCTTGTTGTAACATCAAAGGTTTTGCCCTTAGCTACTTTAAAATACGCTTCTCCAGAAAGCTTTAACGCTCTATTCTTATGCCACGATTTGGATTGATAGGCTATTGATGATTTTGCATTTAACTCCACCATAGATTGGTCTGGCAATTCAACTTGTGTTTTCTCGCTTGCCAAGGTTTCCACCAAAGTTTCTGGATGATATAAAAACGCAAAGTACAAACCTAAAGCAACCACTACCACACTGGCTATTTTTAATAACGGATTAAACCAATTTAATTTTTTAACGACTATTTTTTGTGAATTATATCGGTTTTTAAACAAGTTAAAATCATCTATTTGAGAGGTATTAGAGGCTTTAAAAAGCTTGGCATTTTCTATGATAAATTCGTTAAACCGAGCATCATCCAATTGGTTAAATGCTTGTTTTTCAGAATCATTAAGCGCGCCACTAAGCCATTTTTGTATTAAATTATCTTGTTCCATGAGTTAGGTACTTTTATATATAACAACTTTAATGTTATTTCTCCTGATTATTTTATTTTAAATCCTTCCAATTCTTTTTTAAGGATATTAAAAGCCGTATAAATTCTATACTCTACCACTTTTTGGGTAATGCCTAAAAGTTCGGCAATTTCGCTGTGTTTTTTTCCTTCTACTTTATTTAACAAAAAGGCGACTCGCTGTTCTTCAGTTAAACTTCCCAACACTTTTTGATAGCGTTGTAAAAATTGTTCTTTTTCTAAAATAAATTCTGGGGTTTCGTTGGTGTAATCTTTAGGTATTTCTTTTTGATAGTTTAAAACCACCTTTTGGTGTTTTATATCATTTAAAACCATGTTATTAGCTACTGTAAATAAAAATGATTTAGCCTTACTTAAGGTAACGTTTTTACAGTTGTCCCAAAGTTTTACAAAAGCATCTTGTGCCTTATCATTTGGGTTAAACTGTTCGCCATACTTATAATATAAAAAATCGTGTAAATCTTTAGCGTACTTGTTATAAATGCGTTCAAAAACTTGCTCTTGGCAAATGTTTTCGATAAGGTCTTTTTGCAAAATTATTTTCTTTTAATGCAATAAATTTAGATAAAAAATATGGAAACTTTAAGGAGTTTTAAACAAATGGTTGTTTTATATTAAAATTGAAACTATAAAGAAAAACACCATTGCTTTTAATGGCTACTACAAAAGCACTAACACCTGTCTATCTTTAAAAAAATGTATTGATATATGGAAGTAAATAAAACCAAAGAATTTGTACATTACATGGCCGTATTAAAAGAAATTGAAATAAATTATTACAAAAACAAAATATTCAACCTTAATGAATTAATTCAACAAAACCCAGACAACCTGATTTTCAAAATAAAACATCAAATGGCTTTGAAAAGATTCAAAAAATTAAAAAAAACATTCGATGATTTAAAACGACTAAAAAAAGAATTAAAAAAAATTTAATTTTTTTTCAGGAGTTTTTAAAAGTTGGTTGTTTAATAAATATAAAACATTAAAATTATGAAAACCCAAATTAAAATTTCAATCTTATTTAGCATAATGCTCATGTTCTTCTTATCGTCTTGCAGAACAGAAGAATTGGTGTCCATTCAAACACCTCCAGAAGATACGCTTACTGCCAACTCAAACTTAACTAGTTTAATGAGCCAAACCGTTATGAACGATGGTTCTAATGACAATATTATTGACAACTCAAATTGTTTTAATATTGAACTTCCAGTTATCGTTATTGTTAATGGCTTAGAAATTACTGTGAATTCTGATGATGATTATGAAACCATAGAAGATATTTTTGATGAATTTAACGATGATCTCGATACTATTGAAATTACATTCCCGATAACCATAGTTCTAAGCGATTTTACAGAAATCACGATCAACAACTTTACTGAATTATCTGTCTATTCTAATAATTGCCATGGAGAAAATGAAAGTGATGATGATATTGAATGTTTAGATTTTGTTTATCCTTTAACCGTATCAATATTTAATAAAACAACTGAAGTAATTACAACCGTTACCATTAACGACGATCAGGAATTATACAACTTTATTGACGATTTTGATGAGGTAGATGATGATGATGATTTAGTAACTTTTAACTTCCCTATTTCCATTGTTCTTCTAGATGGCACAGAGTTAACCATAAATAATTTTGATGAACTTGAAGAAGCCATAAACTTGTACGGCGATGACTGTGATGAAGATGATGATTTTGATTATAATGATGATGATTGCGACAACTGTTCAACAGAACAATTAAGTGATATACTAACAGGATGTACAAATTGGAGCATTGAAGATTTAGAAAGAAACGATAATGATTTAGACGAATTGTACGAAGGTTATTTCTTTAACTTTTTAACAGATGGAACACTAACAGCAACTTATGCAGGGACTATTGAAAATGGTACTTGGTCTACCTCTGGATCGGGCAATAACATTAGTGTTATTATAGACATACCAACATTATCGGATTTTAATAACAATTGGTATTTACATGAAATTGAACAAGATTCTAATGAAACCAAAGTAGACTTACGAGTTGGTGATGATGATGAACTAAAATTTAAAAGTAATTGCAACTAAAACTATTAACCCATAAAATTTAAAAGCATGAAAAAAGGATTTTTTTACAGCTTATTATTAATGTTGAGTTTTTCTTTAATGTCTTCAACCTGTTCATCAGAGGATGAGGTAAACTCTAACAACAATAGTCAAACCATTCAACAAATTGAGACCTTAATACAATCAGACCAATGGTTAATAACCAATTATGTTGATTCTGGTCAGGATGAGACCAATAATTTTAGCGGCTATAGTTTTACTTTTGGCGCAGACAATTCATTAACGGCCAATAATGGCATTAATACTATTGTTGGCACATGGTCTATTATAGATAGCAGCAGTAGTGATGATGACAGTAATAGCTCTGATAATATAGATTTTAATATATTCTTCCTCTCGCCCTCAAATTTCAATGAATTATCCGAAGATTGGGAAATTGTAAGCAGAACAAACTCAAAAATTGAATTAATTCATATAAGTGGCGGCAATGGTGGCACCGATAATTTAACTTTTGAAAAAATATAAGCTAGTAGAAATGCCCTATGAAAAAGAAAATTTCAATCAACAAATCAAAAACATGATTTGAATCTAGCACATCGCTGCTTCAGCGTTATTGCTGAAGTAGCTTTTAAATGCATCCATAAAAAAAAATAATCCCCAATTGCCTCTCATCTACCTATAATCATTTGATTAATAGCTAAAACTGCTTCAGCTGTATTACTACTGAAGCAGTTTAAATTAAAAAGCAAACCTACTTCAAAAAAAACATTACAATGAAAAAACGGATTGCTTTACTATTGCTCATCATCTTTTCTTTCTTAACGTATCGTTATGTTTTTAAAGACCACCGAATTATTGAAAACGAAACTGCAGAATTTATAGTTTCGGCTACAGATATAGCACAAGAATTTTCAATAAACCCTATTAATGCAGAAACAAAATACCTTAATAAAACCATTGAGGTAACTGGAGTAATTTCTGAATTTTCTCCTCTTCAAATAACTTTAAATGAAAAAGTATTTTGTCAGTTTGACAATAAAATTACGTCTAATAAAATAAATCAAAAAACAACGGTTAAAGGACGGTTTATTGGTTTTGATAGCCTACTTGAAGAAATTAAATTAGACCAATGTCATATTATTAATTAATCTTAAATATATTATTATGGAAAAAAGGTACTTTTTAAAATCGTTTCTAACAATGGCACTAATAACTTTTTTTAGTCTATCCGTTAAATCTCAAATTAGAATTGTAGAAGTAGATCCCTCTACAGATAATGTAAAAATCCACAATTATGGAAGTACTGCTGTAAATTTAACCAATTATTGGTTTTGTTCTCAAGTTGTTTATGGAAGTTTAGGCTCGATGACCGTGGTTTCGGGTTCTTTAAATTTAGCTCCTAGTGCGGATGTAATTGTAACAAGCTCCGTTAATTTAGCAACCTCTGCAGACTTAGGCTTGTATAACAGTAGTACTTTTGGCTCTACTACGGCAATGACAGATTTTACGCAGTGGGGAGGTAGTTTTGTGTTTCCAAACGGTCGCGAAAATGTAGCTGTTTCAAAAGGAATCTGGACTTCAGGTACTTTCATAAATAAAACGCCGCCTTATGTATATACGGGAAATGGAATGCAAAATGGAGCTCAATTTTGGGGATCGGTTTTAAGCGCTACAGATTTTGAGTTAGGTTCTAATTTCAATGTTTATCCAAACCCAAGCACAACCAATTTAAATATTGTATTTAAAAACAGAATTACAAATGGACTTCTTGAAGTTTATGATATGCTTGGCAAAAGAACCATGTCATACATTATAAATTCAGAAAACTTTTCAAATATTAATGTTTCCAACTTAAAAAGTGGATTGTATTTAGTAAAAGTTACTTTTGAAGGAAGCACAGAAACCAAACGCTTTATTAAGGGTTAACTAATAAATAAAAGCCTTATGAGAGCGTTATTGGTTTTTATAATTATATTAATATTGCCTTTTACGCTATTTGCCCAAGACGATTTGATAAATGAAATTGATACAGATAGTATTGAAAATCAATACACCATTGCTACTTTTAAAGGACTAAAAATTGTAAATTTTGAATCCACAAAACTTACGGCAAAAAAACAACTGACTTTTATTGTCTCACACAGATTTGGAAGTATTGAAAATGGTGCTGACACTTTTTTTGGCCTTGACGATGCCGTTACCAGACTTCAATTTATCTATGGTCTTTCCAATGGCATAAACATAGGAGTTTCAAGAAGTTCATTTCAGAAAATTTATGAAGCCTCAGTTAAATATCGTTTATTAAGGCAAGAAAACAAAGGATTCCCACTTACTATTGTAGGATATCATTCCATTTTGGTTAATACGGCATTAAGCATAGATAACTTACCTAAACTGGAATTTAAAAACCGGTTAGGTTACACAACTCAGTTATTAATTTCCAGAAAAGTGAGTAATAAATTATCTTTAGAGCTTGCCCCAACTTTGTTTCACGACAATTATGTTTCTTTTGATGATCAAGACAATACACAATTTGCGTTAGGCATTGGTGGCCGTTATAAACTTGGAAAGCGTTGGTCGTTTAACACAGATTATGGATGGCATCTCAATAGAGCTAGTAATTCCCCTTTTAAAAATCCATTATCAATAGGTGTGGATTTAGAAACAGGTGGCCATGTGTTTCAAATGCTTTTCTCTAATGCACAAGCCATGAATACTAATGGTTTTTTAGGGCAAGCCACTGGAGATTGGACAGATGGAAACATCTTTTTCGGATTTAATTTAAGTCGCGTATTTTAGTTATGAAAACACCACCAATCTTTTTTGTTTTGATTGTATTTATCTTAAGTTCATGTACTCATACAAGCGAACAAGATTTAATAGATACCACCCCCATAACAGAGATTGTAACTTACCGTGATAATGTAAAAAACATCATTGACACTAATTGTATAAGTTGCCATACAAATCCACCTGTTAATGGAGCTCCAATGTCACTGCTCACTTATGAAAACGTAAAAGATGCTATTGAAAATAGGGGCTTAATAGCAAGAATTTCTTCTGACGATTTAGGATTTGTAATGCCCTTTGGAGGCCCAAAACTACCACAAAATTTAATAGACATTATTATACAATGGCAAGAAGATGGATTGCTTGAAGAATAAAATATAACTCAATGAAAAACTTATTCTATTTAATTATTTGCATGTGCATTACATCCCAAGCACAAAACAAATTTTTAACAAAAACAGGTATGGTAACATTTGAAGCATCTGTCCCCGCTTTTGAAGAAGTTGTTGCTAAAAACAACGCAGTTACTGCTATACTTAACATAGAAAATCATGAATTCGCAGCTTTGGTTTTAATAAAAGGATTTAGGTTTAAAAATGCTTTAATGGAAGAGCATTTTAATGAAAACTATGCTGAATCAGACACCTATTCCAAAGCAACTTTTAAAGGGGTTATAAAAGATTTTTCTAATGCTATTTTACAGTCAGAAAAAGACATTATGTTAAATGGTGAGTTATTTTTTCATGGCAAAACAAAAAAGATAGAAAATATTCGCACTACCTTAATAAAAGACCATGATATTGTAAAAATGTCTGGAAGTTTTAATGTTAAAAGCTCAGATTTTGATATTGTAATCCCAAAAATTGTAAGAAATAAAGTTTCAGAAGTTGTTAAAATAACTTTTAATTTCGAACTTAAATTACAATAGAATTACTCTCTTAAAAAAATGATGCCTCCAAACAGTCTATAACTTTATGGAGGCATTATAAAAAATAATCCTTTTATTTATTTAAGTACATTTTACGTCTGGAGTATAGCTCATAAAACTCGTCATCCTTTAAACTATCTATAAACAAAATACTTTCGCCAGTACTCTTCATTTCTGGCCCCAATTTTTTGTTGACATTAGGAAATTTATTAAAAGAGAACACTGGTTGTTTTATGGCGTAACCTTCAAGTTTTGGTTTAAAATCAAAATCCTTTATTTTCTTAGCTCCCAACATCACCTTAGTGGCATAATTTACATAAGGTTCTCCGTAGGCCTTTGCAATAAATGGAACGGTTCTGGATGCTCTTGGATTGGCTTCAATAATGTAAACTACATCGTCTTTAATAGCAAATTGAACATTGATTAGCCCAACGGTATTGAGAGCTTTAGCTATTTTTACCGTATGGTCTTTAATTTGTTGCATGACCAAATCGCCCAAATTAAATGGAGGTAACATGGCATTACTGTCTCCAGAATGAATACCACATGGTTCTATATGTTCCATAATGCCAATAATGTAAACGTCTTCACCATCACAAATAGCATCGGCTTCTGCTTCGATAGCGCCTTCTAAATAGTGGTCTAAAAGCAATTTATTTCCTGGCATAGCCCTTAATAAACCAACCACATGTTCTTCTAAATCTTGTTTATTAATGACAATTTTCATGCCTTGCCCACCAAGAACGTAAGATGGACGTACTAAAATAGGAAAATCCAACACATCGGCAATGGCTGATGCCTCATCGGCTGTTTCTGCAATATCAAATGCTGGATACGGTATGTTGTTTTCTTTTAATAAATTAGAAAAACTTCCGCGGTCTTCGGCTAAATCAAGCGATTCAAAACTGGTTCCTATAATTTTAACACCATATTTAGTAAGCTTTTCTGCTAGTTTTAAGGCGGTTTGTCCACCTAATTGAACAATAACCCCTTCTGGTTTTTCATGCTTTATAATATCATAAATATGTTCCCAAAAAACAGGCTCGAAATATAATTTATTGGCGGTATCAAAATCTGTTGAAACCGTTTCTGGATTACAGTTAATCATGATGGTTTCGTAACCACATTCAGCAGCTGCTAAAACGCCGTGAACACAACAGTAGTCAAACTCAATACCTTGTCCAATTCTATTGGGTCCAGAGCCCAAAACAACAATTTTTTTCTTGTCTGAAACAACACTTTCGTTATGTGAAAAGCGCTCGCTTCCAGCTAATTGCATATCGCTTTCAAACGTTGAATAATAATAAGGCGTTTGCGCTTTAAATTCTGCAGCACAAGTATCAACCAATTTATAAACACGATTCACACCAAATGCTTCTCGTTTATTGTAAACCTGACTTTCCAAACAGCCTAACATGTGTGCTATTTGCCGGTCGCCATACCCTTTTTGTTTAGCTTCTAAGAGTAAATCTTTTTGAATCGTGTTAATGTTATAAGTAGATATTTCTTTCTGAAGAAGAAATAATTCTTCATATTGCTTTAAAAACCACATATCAATTTTTGTGATTTCATATATCCTGCTCAGGGGAATTCCCATGGCAATGGCATCGTAAATTATAAAGACCCTATCCCATGAAGCATAGGTTAATTTTTCAATAATTTCGTTATAATTCTTGTTCTCCTTACCATCGGCCCCTAGTCCATTTCGTTTAATTTCTAATGATTGCGTTGCTTTATGAAGTGCTTCTTGAAATGATCGGCCTATGCCCATAACTTCTCCAACCGATTTCATTTGAAGTCCTAAAGTTCTATCCGATCCTTCAAACTTATCAAAATTCCAACGAGGTATTTTAACAATCACATAATCTAGGGTAGGTTCAAACAAGGCCGAAGTAGATTTTGTAATTTGATTTTGTAATTCATCTAAATGATACCCTATGGCCAATTTAGCTGCTATTTTGGCAATAGGGTAACCTGTTGCTTTACTAGCTAAAGCAGAAGAACGAGAAACACGTGGATTAATTTCAATGGCTATAATGTCTTCATTTTCATCGGGAGATACCGCAAATTGCACGTTACAACCGCCTGCGAAATCGCCTATACTGCGCATCATGTGTATGGCCATATCACGCATTTTTTGGTAGGTTCTATCACTCAATGTCATAGCAGGTGCTACCGTAATGGAATCGCCCGTATGAATTCCCATGGGATCCATGTTTTCAATAGAACAGATGATAACCACGTTATCGTTGGAATCTCTTAATAATTCCAACTCAAATTCTTTCCAGCCAATCAAGGCCTTATCAATCATAACTTCATGAATGGGAGATACTTCTAAACCTCGGGTTAACAACTCATCAAAATCTTTTTGTTCGTGAACAAACGATGCACCAGCGCCACCCAACGTAAAAGAAGCCCTAATAACCAGTGGAAAACCAAACTCTTGTGCTATTTCCTTTCCTTTTAAATAAGAAGTTGCCGTTGCCTGAGGCGCCATTGGAATTCCAATTTTAAGCATCAACTCTCTAAACTTCTCTCTATCTTCTGTAATGTTAATAGCATCAATATCTACACCAATAATCTCTACCCCAAAATCTTTCCAAATACCTTTTTCGTCGGCCTCAATACATAAATTCAAGGCCGTTTGTCCGCCCATAGTTGGTAAAACGGCATCAATTTGTGGATGGTCTTTTAATATTTTAATGATTGATTTTGTAGTAAGCGGCAGTAAATAAACATGATCGGCCATGGACGGATCTGTCATGATGGTCGCTGGATTTGAATTGATAAGAACGGTTTCAATTCCATCTTCTCTTAAAGATCTTAAGGCCTGTGTTCCAGAATAATCAAACTCACATGCTTGCCCGATCACTATAGGACCAGAACCAATAATTAATATAGATTTTAGTTTTGGATTTTTTGGCATTTTAAATGGTGTTTCTTTTTATTAAAAATGATGTTTTATGATATAAAAAAAGGCGTTACACCTAAGCAACACCTTTTTTAATTATTCTAAATAAAAAAATCATTATTTTTTATGTCTAGATTCAGATGACACAGACAGTTTCTTTCTTCCTTTTGCTCTTCTACGAGCTAACACTTTTCTACCATTAGCAGAAGCCATTCTTTCTCTGAAACCATGTTTGTTTCTTCTCTTTCTTTTTGATGGCTGAAACGTTCTTTTACTCATTGTCTAGTATCTTTAAATCTGAAAAAATTATATTTATTTGAAAGTTTAGAAGCTTACCCCAAAACCGAGCGCAAATATACAAAGAGTTTTTACTTTGACAAACCTTATTTAAAAATATTTTTAATAAAGATAACATTAGAAAAAGAACCTCATTTTATAGATAAAAAAGACCTTATATTGATTGTTTAATTGTTAAACAACCATAAGGTGCTTTTCATAAAAATTTAGTTTCTTTGCAATCTATTCGAAATTTAACTGGTTGATAAAGCATAAAATTTATTTTCAACATCTTTATTTTATACAAAAATGTACAATAAAATTATAAAACTTATTATTACCGCAGGTATTTTAGCCTATGCTGTATATCAATTTACTGAAAACAATATTGGTAATGGCATCATGCTTATATTGCTTTCAACCATATTTGTTTTTCTTTACTTTAAAAATGAATTTATTTTATTGGCTTTTTTAAGATTGAGAAAGCAAGATTTTGTTGGTGCAAATAAATGGTTGAATAAAATTAAAAATCCAAAATCTGCTCTAGTAAAAAAACAACAAGGTTACTTTAACTACTTGCACGGAATCATGATTTCGCAAACCAATATGAATGAAGCTGAAAAATATTTTAAGAAAGCCGTAGCATTAGGGTTATCCATGAATCATGATTTAGCCATGGCAAAATTAAATTTAGCAGGGATTGCTTTTTCTAAAAGAAGAAAGCAAGAGGCTCAAAAATTACTATCAGAAGCCCAAAAACTTGACAAACAGAACATGCTTACTGAACAAATTAAAATGATGAAAGACAACATGAAACGAGCACAAATGCCTAATCAGCATTATGGTACAGGTGGTTCCATAAGGGCTCAGAAAAAAAGAGGATAAACTTTTTTGTGTTTCAAGTTTAAAGTTCCAAGTTTTCAGAAAGAAAAAACTTTTAACATTTAGCTTCTTTTTTAATTGACAATTGTCAATTGTCAATTATAATATCCTTTTTCTGGAATTTCAATCGTGTAAGTTTTTCTGGATTTATTAATAAGTTTTGGTTCTCTCAACCATGGGTTGTGGATTTTTAAAATTTTATAATTAATACCAAACTCTTCAGCAAATTTTGTGAAATCTGAAACAGCTGTATCCACCTCAACTTTATAGGTTGGAACGTTAGAGTATAAATCTTTCTCCCTAAAATTAAATCCGTAAATATCTGGATGACTTAAAATTTCTTTTAAAGCCATAATTCTAAACACATATCTTCCGGTTTCTTCACCCAGTAACAAATCATAGTAATCTTTAACGTTTTGGTCATCCAAACGTCTTGAAATTCCGGCGTCGCCTGCATTATAGGCTGCTGCCGAAAGTGTCCATGATCCAAATTTTTCTTTCGATTTTAAAAGATATTTACAGGCAACATCCGTTGATTTTTCAAGATTATAGCGTTCATCTACATTCGTATTAACCTCTAATCCATTTTCTATAGCAGTTGCCTGCATAATTTGCCAAAACCCCGTAGCCTTTGCGCTTGAAACAGCATTTGTTAAACCACTTTCTATAACCGCTAAATACTTAAAATCATCTGGTATTCCATGTTTTTTAAGGATTGGTTCAATAACTGGAAAGTACTTTTTAGCACGTTTAAACATTAATAAACCGTTAGATTGCCAATAGGTATTAACTAATAATTCTCTATCCATACGTTCATAAACATCAGGATCTTTAAGTGGCATAGGTTCTCCAGCAAACTCTAAATCTTCTGGTATTTGAAGTGCATAAACGTTATAATCATTGATGAGCTTTTTTTCAAAATTCTCATCAGTTTGTACATCTTGCAAGGCAAAGATAAATAATCCGCACAAGCTAAATAATCCAATACTGGCTAATATGTTTTTCATTTTTTTTATAAAATTAAAAAAATTAATACTGTTATTTTAATTTATGACATGATAAGTTTTGGTAAATGCTTATTAAACCACTTAAATCTATTAATAATCATAATATGGGTGCCATCTTTAATAACGATGCAATCCTTAATATATTTAATAGGAAAAACAGTGTCTTTGTCACCATGAATATGAATGATGTTTTTAATATAGGTTTCTTGGTTCCAACAAACCATGTTTTCAATGGCCCAACTTAAATATTTACTATCATTTACAGAAAGATATTTTTTATACAGGCTAATGCGTTTTGGTATATTCTCACCGAAAATATACTTAGCCAATGAATCTATATTAGCAACCCATTGAACAGGTAACAATTTATATGCCATAGTTACCTTTGCAAGGTGCATTTTTTTGGGAAGTTCTTTCACAGATTTCACACTGGAAATAATAATTAATTTTCTTAGCCTAATATGTTTGCTCATTTCTTGCACTAACACACCACCAAAAGAGACACCAATTAGCACACTATTTTCGTTTTTAATGTTTTTTACCATCCGTTTTGCGTAAGCTTCAATTGTTTCATTATCAATAGGTAACACCCAATCTAAAAAATGTGTTTCGAATTGATTTTTAGGTAATTCTATGTATTCAAAAATTTTTGAGCTAGCTGCCATTCCTGGCATAAAATAAACATGTATTATATCTTGATTCATAAGGTTTTAACCTTGAACAGTCTTATTATTGACTATTTTTTTGTAAATTTGTACCACAAAACTATAGAAAATAGTACTCACTATTCAAGTTTCTTTAGAAATAAAACTTTTTATCATGATAGATGCTGCAGATTTAATAGACAATGATTTTTTACGTCAGTTTGAAATTAAAATTGATGACCATTTAGCAAAAATTGAATATTCATTGCAAGATCGAAAGATTTTTTTAACGAAACTTATTATACCAAAAGGAATCGATGATGAAAATTTTAGCTCAGAATTTTTATCAGTTGTTTTTGAACAAATAGACGAGCGCAATCTTAGCATTGTTCCAACCAGTCCCGATATTGCAAAATTTGTTAGAAGAAACAGAAAGTACAAACGAATGCTTCCTGTTGGTTTAAGAATTTAAAAACGATCCCTTTAGCTGAAAAACTGCAGTTTTAAAATAACAGTTTTACATAGCTAAGACATTAACAAACTCAAACCTTACCAATCCATCATCATCAATCTTTGTAAGTTTTATTTCGTGTAATGTATTTATCAACTCAGGATTCCACGGTGTTTTAACTTTAACGTAATTCTCGGTAAAACCATGAATATAACCTTCTTTGTTTTCGTTTTCAAATAAAACCGTTCTGAATTTCCCTAATTGACTTTCATAAAAGGCTCTGCGCTTTTTAACTGAAAGACCTCTTAACATCTTGCTTCGCTTATTTCTAACCGCTACTGGAACAATCTCTTTCATGATGGCCGCTTCTGTATGATCTCTTTCAGAATAAGAGAATACGTGTAAATAAGAAATATTAAGTTCGTTCAAAAAATTATAGGTTTCTAAAAAATGAGCCTCCGTTTCACCAGGAAAACCAACAATAACATCAACACCTATACAAGCATGTGGCATAACTTGTTTTATTTTAAGAACTCTATCAACATACAATTCTTTTAAATAACGGCGCTTCATGTTCTTTAAAATGTCGTTGCTTCCTGACTGTAATGGAATATGAAAATGTGGCACAAAAGCCCGAGATTTAGAAACTAAATCGATGGTTTCATTTTTTAAAAGATTAGGTTCAATGGATGATATTCTTAAGCGTTCAATGCCATCTACTTTATCTAATTGAGTAACTAAATCTAAAAATGTGTGTTCATGTTTTTTATTACCAAACTCGCCTTTACCATAGTCGCCTATATTGACCCCAGTAAGCACAATTTCTTTAATATTTTGTTGCGCAATTTCTTTAGCTTTTTTGAGCACATTTTCTAAGGCATCACTTCTTGAAATTCCTCTGGCTAGTGGAATGGTACAATAGGTACATTTATAATCACAACCATCTTGCACTTTTAAAAAGGCACGTGTTCTATCTCCAATAGAGTAGCTTCCTACATAAAAATCGGCTTCTTCAATCTCACATGAATGAACTTCGCCTAGATCATTCTTTGAAAGGTCGTTCAAATAATCGGTAATCTTAAATTTTTCGGTGGCACCCAAAACCAAATCTACACCATGAACATCTGCTAATTCTTGAGGTTTTAATTGAGCATAACAACCAACGGCAGCAATAAACGCCTTTGAATTTAATTTTTGTGCTTGTTTTACAATGGTTTTAAATCGTTTATCTGCATTTTCAGTTACTGAACAGGTATTAATAACATAAATATCTGCGTATTCAGAAAAATCCACACGATCAAACCCTTCTTCATTAAAACTTCTTGCTATGGTAGAAGTTTCAGAGAAGTTAAGTTTACAACCCAATGTATAAAATGCTACTTTTTTTCTTGCACTCATTTCAATCCTAAAAACGTGCAAAGTTAATAAAAAAAGAGCGTTTCAAAAGGAAACGCTCTTCAACTTAATGTGAGAGACTAAATTGTCAACAACAGCAAAATAATCTAACTATTTATTTTGACCCCTTTTTAAGTATAGGTCACATCAAAATATTAAAATGCCAAATTTTTATTCATATAGAATTAAAACTTTATTTTTGACACAACTAAAACTGTTTCATCTTGCTTAGAAACCATATCCATAGTATAAACTTAACAAAAGGTATCTTTATAGTTATAATAAATTTGCTGATTTTTTCATGCAAAGATAGTTTGCAAAAATCTACAGATAATCTCGTTTTTAGATATAATGAACATAAAAACATCAGTTCTTTAGATCCAGCATTTTCTAA
The DNA here is from genome assembly GCA_002784145.1 of Flavobacteriaceae bacterium CG_4_10_14_3_um_filter_33_47. Classification (GTDB taxonomy): domain Bacteria; phylum Bacteroidota; class Bacteroidia; order Flavobacteriales; family Flavobacteriaceae; genus Yeosuana. The sequence continues at coordinate 50,554 of PFKE01000009.1, forward strand.
AGATCTGGCCGATATTTGGGCTACCAATCAATTATTTAATGGTTTGGTACAAATGGATGATAAAATGCAGGTATTGCCTTCTATTGCAAAGGATTGGACGATTTCAGAGGATGCCCTTACCTATACATTTATTTTAAGAAAGGATATCTTTTTTCATAAGCACAAACTTTTTGGGAAGGACTCAACAAGAACCGTAAAGGCGTCAGATTTTGAGTATAGCTTAAACAGGTTAAAAGATTCAAAAATTGCTTCTCCAGGACGTTGGGTTTTAAATAAAGTTGAGCGTTATCAAGCTATTAACGATACCCTTTTTGAAATACATTTGCAACAACCATTCCCTGCATTTTTAGGGTTATTAAGCATGAAATATTGTTCTGTAGTACCCAAAGAAATTGTAGAGCATTATGGCAGCGATTTTAGAGCTAACCCCATAGGCACAGGCCCTTTTAAGTTTAAACGTTGGGAAGAAAATATAAAACTTGTTTTTAGAAAAAACGAAAGTTATTTTGAAACAGATGAAGAAAATAAACGCTTACCTTATCTAGAAGCCATTGCCATTACATTTTTACCCGATAAACAAAGTGAGTTTTTGCAGTTTGCACAAGGCAATATAGATTACATTTCTGGTTTAGATGCTTCTTACAAAGATGAAATTTTAACAGCCAGTGGTCACTTAAGAGCCGTTTATGATAAGGATGTGAATATGATAAGAGGCCCTTATTTAAATACTGAATACTTAGCATTTTATATGGATTCTGAAATTCCTGAGATACAATCAGAACTTATTAGAAAAGCAGTTAATTATGGTTTTGACCGTCAAAAAATGATGGTCTATTTAAGAAATGGCATTGGCATTCCTGCTTATGGAGGTTTTATACCCAAAGGCCTACCTGGTTATAATGAAACTATTGGTTACACCTATCAACCAGAAAAATCAAAACAATTAATTTCTCAATTTAAAACTGAAACAGGCATTGAAAATCCAGAAATTACGATAACAACAACGAGCAATTATTTAAGTTTTTGCGAATATATACAACGTGAAATTCAAAAAACAGGATTGCAAGTTAAAATAGATGTTATTCCAGCAGCAACACTAAAAGATGCCAAAGCAAATGGAAAATTAGATATGTTTAGAGCCAGTTGGGTTGCCGATTACCCCGATGCTGAAAATTATTTATCGTTATACTTCAGTAAAAACTTTGCACCAAACGGACCAAATTACACTCACTTTAATAATAAGCAATTTGATACTTGGTTTGAGGAAGCTTTTATTGAAACAAACACCAAAAAACGCGAACAACTTTATGCAAAAATGGATAGTTTGGTAATGCAACAAGCCCCCGTTGTTGTTATGTTTTATGATGAAGTAGTTCGATTTACCCGTAAAAATGTAAGAGGTCTGGGGATAAATCCTATAAATCTTTTGGAGTTAAAACGAGTTAAAAAAGATTAGTTAATCATAAAATAATAAATATCATCTTCTCCCTTTCCACCATCACGTTTTGATGAAAAATAACCTGATGTTCCATTCTTTTCCATCACAAAACAAAAATCGTCTTGTTTGCTATTAATAGGTTGTGGCAATACTTCGGCTTTTTCAAAAATACCTTTTTCATTCATCACGCTTTTATAAATATCAAATCCGCCAACACCATTGGACCTGTTGGAGGCAAAATACAAGGTATTATCATAACTCATAAAGGGAAACATTTCTCCGCTATAAGAATTGACTTGAGACCCTAAATTTTTTGGTTCGCTATAGGCATTCTCTCCCAAAACATCTACTTTAAATATATCTGAAGTGCCTTTAGTTGATTCTTTTCCTCCTCTTATATTTGCAGTAAAGTACAACGTATTTCCGTCTGGACTTAAAGAGGCATGAGCATAAGAATACTGTGGTTTACAAAAAGGCAAAACCTTGAAATTTGTCCAACCCAAACCATTTACATATTCAGCAGTTTCAATGTGAAAATTTGTTTCTTTAAAGTCGCCTTTAGGTTTATTTTTTCTATTGGTATAATTGGTGGTAACGTACAATGTCTTCCCATCTGGAGACATACAAGCCTTTGTTATATGAGTAATATCTTCTTTTTTATCAATTAACAAGGGTTCAACATTAGTTACTTCACCATTTTCTGTTTTAATTCCTTTGTAAATTATTAAAACACCGTTTCCTAAGTACGTCTTTACTTTACCATTTTTATTGAGTAAATATGAAGTAAACAAAACACCATCATTTTGATTAAGAGATAGCCCAAATTGCGGTTTTTCATCATTTAAAGTAATATTTTTTTCGGCATATACTTTAGATTGAGACATCACAATTGCTACATATAAGAAAGAAAAAAAACAGAAAAAAAACTTCATAACTTTATAAAAAATTAAATTAAATTTACTAAAAGTTATTTATTCTCTTCTAAATTTATTGGTTTCTTCAAATACATGCTCTAAAATGGCTCTGTCTTGTTCCGTGAAGTCAACATGACGTCTTGCCATGACAATCTCAGCAACTTCAAAAGCTTTTTTAGTTAAATAGGTTGTAAACCCACCATGTCCACCCCAAGAAAAACTAGGAACAAAATTTCTAGGAAAACCGCTACCAAATATATTGGCACTTACACCAACGACGGTTCCAGTGTTAAACATGGTATTTATACCACATTTACTGTGATCGCCCATCATGAGTCCACAAAACTGGAGGCCAGTTTTAGCAAAACTTTCAGTTTGATAATCCCATAATCTTACCTCAGCATAATTATTTTTTAGATTCGAATTATTAGTGTCAGCTCCTAAATTGCACCATTCGCCAAGAACAGAATTTCCTAAAAATCCATCATGCCCTTTATTAGAATAAGCAAATAATACTGAGTTATTAACCTCTCCACCAACTTTACTGTAAGGACCTATGGTAGTTGGTCCATAAATTTTTGAACCTAATTTTATAGCGGAACCTTCACATAATGCTAAAGGACCTCTAATGAGTGAGCCTTCCATTATTTCTGTATTTTTACCAATATAAATGGGTCCAGCAGAAGCATTTAAGGTTGTAAATTCAAGCTTAGCACCTTCTTCAATAAAAATATTTTCTGAGTCAATAACATGGTTGCTTGATGGAATTGGTTTTGACTTTCTATCTTTAGTTATAAGATTAAAGTCATCTTGGATAGCCTCTCCATTTTTTGAAAAAATATCCCATGTGTGCTCAATGCGCAAAATATCCTCATTAAATTCAATGACTTCATAGGTTGAAAAATTAATATGGTCTTGAGTGTCATTAGTAAAAAATGCAATAATATCCTCATCTTTAAAAATGGCCTGATTCTTTTCTAAATTCTTTATCATCTCAACCAGTTCATAATTTGGAAGATACGATGCATTTATCATGATATTTTCTTCCATTTCTACCATAGGGTACTTTTCTGATAAATAATCCTCAGTTACGGTTGTTGTTGTAGAATCTAAATAAGCTTCCCATTTTTCACGTATGGTTAAAATTCCCACTCTTATATCTGCTACTGGTCTTGTAAATGTAAATGGCAGTAAATTATTACGAAAAGGACCATCAAAAAGAATATAGTTCATTTTAAGTTTCTAGTTTAAAGTTTCAAATTTAGAGTTTTCACCCCTACTTAAACGGTGGTTGAGAGTTTCAAAAGTAGCTTAAATGTACAAATAAAAAAAGCCTTTCAATGTTGAAAGGCTTAATAAATATATTGAAGTCATCTTGACTTTTTAATTTTATAAAATTTCTTCAGTCCAATTACAATAAAAGCTAGAAAGTTAAACCCTTTTACAACTTGTTATTGT
>PFKE01000158.1 GCA_002784145.1 Flavobacteriaceae bacterium CG_4_10_14_3_um_filter_33_47
AATCTACAATGGGTGGTTGATATCCTTCTTTAATCACTTTAGTCTCCACCGAAACAAAATCGCCATTTACGGTAGGGTAGGAACCGTCTGTGGTAATGATTTGCGCTTCGCCATTCACATTAAATTTCCAATAATATTCTATAACAGGTTTTGGAGCATTTTCTGGAACACGCATGCCTTCTTGAATATTCGCGCCTATGTGGTAGGCCCTAAAATCTATGGTTGGCAAGTGCATTAATACATGATAGCCAAACCAAAAACTAACTATAAAACTCAAAAGCGCTAGGATGGTAATGGTTAATTTATTAAATAAAGGGTTAATGTGCTTTATACCAACAAACAAAATAAGGATAAAAAACAAGAGGATGATATCTTTGGAAAAGCTTTCCCAAGGGGTTAGTTTTAGCGCATCGCCAAAACAGCCACAATCTTTAACTTTATCGAAATAAGCGGAGTAAAAGGTTAAAAACGAAAAGAAAACAATCATTAAAAGCAAACTCCAAATGGTGAATTTACGTTGATAGCCAATCAGTAAAAAGACGCCTAAAACCACTTCAAACACCACCACTAAAACAGAAATCATTAAAGCATAAGGCTCTAGAAAGGGGATGTTTAAGACCTCTATACTAAAATATTCCTGTAGTTTATATGAAAATCCTAATGGGTCATTTAGTTTTATAAATCCTGATATGATGAATAAAACGCCAACAAATAGTCTGGAAATGCTTACTAAATATTTCATAAAAAAATTTATTTATTTTTAAAAATTCAAACTTCAAAAACAAAATTCCAAAGCCTGCTTTGGTATTTATATTTTGAAATTTAAAATTTGCATTAATCTTGCTCAAGCAAGATTAATGCAAAAACCGCATAATTAATCATATCTTGATAATTGGCATCAATGCCTTCGCTTACCAAGGTTTTTCCTTTATTATCTTCAATTTGCTTAACACGTAATAATTTCTGAAGAATTAAATCGGTTAATGAACTGACTCTAATATCTCGCCAAGCCTCGCCATAATCATGGTTTTTATCTTCCATAAGCTGTTTAGTTATGGCCACTTTTTCTTCGTATAGCATAGCGGCTTCTTCGGTCGATAAGTCTGGTTGTTCCACAACGCCCTTTTCTAATTGTATCAATGCCATAATGCAATAGTTTATAATGCCAATAAACTCGCTTACCTCGCCTTCATCTACTTTTTGTACCGCGTTTTGTTGTAAACTTCTTATCCGTTGTGCCTTTATAAAAATTTGATCGGTGAGCGATGGCAACCGTAATATACGCCACGCACTGCCATAATCTTTCATTTTTTTTATGAATAAGCTTTTACAGATATGTATAACTTCATCATATTGTTTTGATGTATTTTGCATAGATTCTTTTCAATTTTGTGTAAATTTCGCTTAAATTGTTTAAAGTTCAAAGTTTCGGGTTTAAAGTTTCAGGTTTAAAGTTTAAAGTTACCGCGTATACTCAATTTATAAACTTTTTTACCTAAAACTTGCTTTGAATCCTTAATTTTGGCTTGTTTTAATGCTTTCTAGAATCTTATAAAAATGATGACGATTAATTGCAGAGGACAACTTGTGGATGTATCATCGCCCAAAGTGATGGGGATTTTAAACCTCACGCCCGATTCATTTTATGATGGTGGCAAACATACCAACGAAAAAGAGGTGTTAAAACAGGTTGAAAGGATGTTGCTTGAAGGTGCAACCTTTATTGATGTAGGTGCTTACAGCTCAAAACCAAATGCCGATGTGGTAAGTGAAAATGAAGAATTATCGCGTATTTTACCAATGGTTAAGCTCATTTTAAAAGAGTTTCCAGAGGTGTTACTTTCTATAGATACCTTTAGAAGCACGGTTGCTAAACCATGTGTAGATTGTGGAGCGGCCTTGATAAATGATATTTCTGCTGGGACATTAGACAGTCTCATGATGCAAACCGTAGCAGAATTAAAAGTGCCTTATATCATGATGCACATGAGAGGAACACCGCAAAACATGCAAACGCTTACCAATTATAACCATCTTGTAAAAGATATTCTTTACTATTTTTCTGAACGGATAGCTACAGCAAGACAACTGGGGATTATAGATTTAATAGCAGATCCCGGTTTTGGTTTTGCAAAAACCATCGAACAAAATTATGCCTTACTAAACCAATTGGAACTTTTTAACATGCTGGAATTGCCCATCTTGGTTGGCATGTCAAGAAAATCCATGATTTATAAAATTTTACAAAATTCGACTCAGGAAGCTTTAAACGGAACCACCGTTTTAAATACCTTGGCATTACAAAAAGGCGCGAATGTTTTACGGGTTCACGATGTTAAAGAAGCCGTAGAATGCATCAAATTAGTTGAATCGTTATAGGTTAATGAACCATGAAAAAAATTACAATATTGCTTGTCTTCTTTATATTTATTTCCTGTGGAAAAGACAAAATAATACAACTTCCTGAAATAAACCATTCAAACATTTCGGAAATGCAAGACGTTTCTGCTGCTTACTTGTTTTATGATGAAACCTTGGAAGATGGTGTAGAACTCAATAGAAAAAATTTAATTGGCACCACCAATTGGCTGGTTAATATTGATAAGCGCTTAACCTTAAAACAAGCGCTTCCAAAAATCATTTTTTTACAAGACAAAAAGAGACAAGCTGAAGTACATAAAAATGAAAACGCTAAAAACTACTTTACCTGTCATGATTTGAGTAGAAAAAATCTCGGTTTTATTGACTTTACAGAGATTATGTACCATCAAGAAAACGCTCAAACTTTTTTAAACAGCAAAAAAACAGAGGTGCAACAATTGGTAAATATTAAAGTACATTCGTTAGATTCTACTTATATTTCAATCATTTCCAATGATACTTCTTTTACACACACTTCAAACCAAAAAGAGCTTTTAAAGCATTTAAACACACATTTAACCCATCAAGAAAATGCCCTTATAGTTTCTGAAATTAAGGAATCCTTATCGTTTCAAGATTATATGACTTATAAATCCATGCTGTCTCAAATAGATTATAAAAATGTTACGGTTGCTAACGACGAATTTGTTTTTAATTAGCTATATTTTACTAAATTTACCAAAACCCACATGCCTTTGGATATTTTTAAAGACCTTTTAAAATTTACCGTTGTTGATGTGATTGATGTCATTTTAGTGGCACTTTTACTCTACTACGTTCACAAACTTGTTAAAGGTACGGTTGCCATCAACATCTTTATTGGCATTATCATTATTTATTTGGCTTGGAGACTGACCGATTTTCTTAACATGGAATTGCTAACCGGTATTTTTGGTGGTTTTATGAAAGTGGGTATCATTGCCTTAATTGTCGTATTTCAACCAGAGATTAGAAAATTTCTTTTAATGGTTGGTTCCACTAATTTTAGTAGACGACGAAACTTTTTAAAACATCTCAATTTTTTAAAAGCTGAAACCGGCGATGCCACCGAAGTTGACACCATCATCTCTGCCTGCAATAAACTGGCTTCTTCAAAAACAGGAGCTTTAATGGTGTTAGAGCGCAATAATAATCTGGATTTTTTGATTACTACAGGCGATGACATGAATATTAAATTAACACAGCCCATTTTAGAAAGTATTTTTTTTAAAAACAGTCCGCTGCATGATGGTGCCATTATTATAAAAAATAATATCATAAAGGCTACCCGAGTGATTCTTCCGGTTAACAATGAAAAAAATATTCCGCAACGCTTTGGATTACGGCATAGAGCCGCCATTGGGGTTACAGAAAAAACCGATGCTTTAGCGCTCGTGGTCAGTGAAGAAACGGGCCATATCTCTTATTTTGTTGATGGTGAGTTTGTTGTTTTTAAAGATACTGATGAACTAACAAAACTCATTAAAAAAGATTTGATGTAAACATCAAATCAATTCTTCCTTTAAAAATTATAACCAATTCTAAATGTTAACTCTGCTGTAGTATCCCAAAAACTACTAGCTATACTCAAAGATTTCCCTATTCCAAAACCAGATTCAAAACTTAAATGATTATTCCATACTTTTCTGTAACCAATTTTTGGAATGAAATCTAAACTTTCAATGACTGATATATTTTTCTCATTAGAAATAACAAACCAATCGGGATAATATCTTGCTTTTAAGCCTAAAAAGAATCCTGTATTATTGCTAACATCCCGATTTTTCCTAACTCGTCTTTCCAAACTGTAATACCAACGAGGTTCTAAAGCTAAGTTTGGAATTAAGGCAAATACCAACTCATTATTAGTAAAAAGGCCTTGTCTCAACCCTACATCTAAACCTAATTCGGTTCTTAAAGATATTTTAGGCGAAAGTTTTGTTTCATAATATCCCCATAAACCGAAAAGCCCGGTTTGTACACCTATAACCTTAGCTTCAACAGAAGGGTTTTGGTCAATTTTTTGAGAATATGCGGTAGTTAGCAACATAAAGATTGATAGAAATAATATTTGTTTCATATACTATTGTTATTTATTAAGCTTTTTTAAAATTTTATTTAAACTCTTAACAATCATTCCATTAGGGCTTTTTACTAAATGCAAATCGTTGTCTTCTTCATTAAAAGGGGTTACTTTACCAATTACTTTTCTATTGTAGATAATTTCTAAAGTATTAAGGTCATAAATTTGCAAAATGGTTTCAGAAACATTTTTTTTATAAACATCTAAATAGCCGTCTTGGATAAATCCTATTTCGTTTTTTACATTAACTCCTTTTATATTGATTAAATAATCAAATTGAGACTCTTTTTTTAAACGTTTTAGCAATAAGGTGTCTGGGTTTATTGGCACGTAAGAAAGTGCCATAGATTTGTCATCACCCAAATATTTAAAAGCACTACCTATGTTTTTGGAAAATTTTTCTTTAGCTATTTTTGCTAGTTTGTCTTTTATGGTGTATGGCGCATCGATTTCATTTAACAGCCATTTACCTTTGCTATAATCTACACCATATGGTGTGGATTCTAAATCGTGAGTGTAATATGCAGATTGGCATGAAAAAAGAACATAAATCGCTACCAATATTATAAATCGTTTAAAATACTTACATGATTCTTCAAAAAGATTTTTCATAAACTAATAATAATTCTTAATTAAAAATCAATTAGGCTGCCATGCCATTGTCCACCTCTTTTAACAACTCCATATAATGAAGTACTATATCTTTTTGGTTGCAAACTTAAATTACCAGGTGAAGGAGTACTAATAGACCAATTATTATCAGGACCTATATTTGTTTTTAAAGAAAATCCAAAATCTATTGTTTTATCTTGTATATCACAATTTGAGCAGTTTTTAAAAACTGATTTTTGGACTAATATTCTACCATACTGAGGGCTTTTATATGCTAAAGTTCTTTCTTTTGGCATTACAAAACCACTATCAAATGTCAATTTGTTTTTCACAAGCCATTCTGTAGCTTGTTGTGCTCCCTTCCAAAAGAAAAGATTCAGTTCTTTTTTATCTAATAATGTACCCCCAAATGTTTCAATAATAAAATCATCTTGAAAAGCTCTTGGATAAAGATTTGCTGAATAATTTGTTTGGGATATTATCCCGTAAAAATTATATGAACCGGTATAGGCTGTTGTATTAAAAACCCACTGTTTCCCATATTTTTTAGATGAAATTTTGGTTTCAAATAAATTCAAACCACTCAATGCACTATTTAAAACAGGATTAATATCATAATCATAGCTTATGCGAGATGCTCCCATTGCAACAATATCAGTATTTTCCTTTCTCCAAAGCCCAGTCCAGCCCTTTTTTTGATGTTTTACTTTCACGCCTGCATGATATGCTATAAAATAATTATAATTAAAAGCTTTTGTTTTAACTCTTCTTCCACTTTCGTAGGTGTCTTTACAAACTTTATTTGTGCCAAATAAATCTCCAAAAATTCCACTACTTGGACTACATGTTTTTAATCCATCAACAAAGTTCTGAAGACCATCTAAGGGATCAACTGTTGTTGTCGTACCTCCTGAAGTCCCACCATCGCCAGAAGTTCCGCCACCTGTACTGGTTGATCCACAATCTTGGATAACTTCATCTGCTATATTACATGTACTAGCAAAATACTGAATTTTGTTCACAGAATCTACTGTATATAAATCATTTATTCCATTTTTTGTAATGTAAGTTTTTGAAACAATTTCATCTGTAGGTTGTAACAACGTTTTAGAAATATTTTGATTATCAAGATAAACACCTAAATTTTCATAATTCTCTGTAGGTATAACAAATAATCCTGTATCGGTATATTTATAAATACTATTTTCTATTTGAACCTCTGCATCATAATTTAAAAAAGCTGCAAATGTTTCATCTCCAACTATATCTTCTAATTCATCTATGTCGTCTATAATATTATTCAAAACAGCTTTCTGTGAAGAAGTTTTGTTAGATTGTTTATAGAGTATATTAGATTTATATATTGTGCTTATTCTATTAAATATAAAATCTTCATTTTCTTCTGTCACAAGAGGCCTTAATGACAAAAATCCTTCTTTATAATAAGATTCTAAAAAACTGTATAGTTCTTCTTCGGTAGCATCAGCATATTTATTATAAATTTCAGTAAAAAGTTCTTTATCACTAAAATAAAGACGATTATTTATTAGTGAAATGCTTTTGCTTTCAATAATAGATTCAGAAGATGTAGAAATAATATTTTCATCATGTTGACAAGATATTATAACACTTAAAG
>PFKE01000035.1 GCA_002784145.1 Flavobacteriaceae bacterium CG_4_10_14_3_um_filter_33_47
AAGCAGCTTTTGAACTTTTTTTAGAAGAACCTATTCTTGATTTTGATGATTTTATGAATGTTTTCAACCATAATTTACCACAAGATATCAGGGCTTTATTCATACAAGAAGTGGATGCTAATTTTAATATCATTCAAAATTCTAAAATAAAAGAGTATCTCTATTTATTTGCTCACGGAGAAAAAAACCATCCGTTTTGTGCGCCATTAATGACCACCATTTTAGAACCCTTAAATATTGAATTAATGAAAGAAGGCGCTCAATATTTTCAAGGAACCCATAATTTTAAAACCTATTGTTTTAGAGCGACCCATGAAGGTATTTATAACAGAACAATTAATTTGTGTGAATTGATAGAAAACCATCTATTCACCGCTAATTTTTTTCCTGAAAAATCATACCTGCTTCGTGTACGTGGAAAAGGATTTATGAGAAACCAAATCCGGCTAATGATGGGCGCTTTAATTAAATTGGGCAGAGGCGATATTTCTCTTGAATATATCAAAGAAAGTTTAAAACCAGAAAGCACTGAAGTGATGGATTATATTGCGCCAGCTTCAGGATTAATTTTAAATAAAATTACATTTGATTGATTTTTTTACAGGAATAAAACATCCGCTTTTTCTAAGATATGCAAATTATACAAGTTTTAGCAATAAACATATAACATGTTACGCTTTATTATGGTGCATCTTTGCAACAGTTATGTTCTATAAAGAATAGATTATAATAGTTACACTAAAACAATATATCATGAAAAACACCTTATTAGTATTGGCAATGCTTGTCTTTAGTTTTACCATAGCCCAAGAAAAACCAAAAGAAGTTAAAGTAGAAACCGAAATTAAAACAGTAAAAGTAAAAACTGAAGAAGGAACTACTGAAAAAAAATTAAAAGTTATAACCAAAGAAACCTCAGACATTACACTGGATGACGATGATATCAATAAAGTAAATCAAAATCGATTAAAATCTGACATAATTGTTGAAAAAACGGTCATGATTGATAACGATGCAGATTCAAAGTATGATGTATTATCAAAACAAACGTTTTATAAATTAGGAGATTCAGGCTATCGGTTCTCGCCTAATAAAAAAGGATTTGATATTGATTTTAGTAGTGAAAATGCAAAATTTAAACAAGTAGGAAACGCATGGAATACCAGTTCAAATCAATATTATATTGTAAATGAATCCATGTATTCTGGAATTGGTCATTTTGATGCCAACGGAAATTTTGTGATTGAATATTACAATAAAGATTTAGATGTTGTTGAAATTAAAACCTATGAAAAAGCAAGTTTAGATTAAATTATCTTATTACAAATTGATGACATCTTTATAAAAAGTCCTAATTTTACTAGGACTTTTTTTTGTTGTCCAACAAATTTAGTTTAAAGCATATGATATTAACAGTTTCAGAAGACGCTTTTAAGTTTTTAAATTCCCTTGAAAAGAACAATAATCGCGAATGGTTTAATGACCATAAAAAAGAATTCAAAGCGATAGAGACCGACATAAAAAAAATATACCAAGCTGTCTTTGAAAATTTAAAAAAACACGATGATATTGACAAACTAAAAATGTTTAGAATTTATCGTGATGTTAGGTTTTCAAAAAACAAACTACCCTACAAAACGCATTTTGGTGGTTCATTCCATAGAACTAAACCTCATTTAAGAGGTGGTTATTATCTTCATATTCAACCTAATAACGAGAGCTTCATTGCAACCGGTTTTTGGGAACCAAACAAAGAAGATTTATTAAGAATGCGCAAAGAATTTGAAATGGATGACCAAGAAATGCGAGACATTCTAAACAATAAATCCTTTAAGCAACTTTGGGGAAACTTAGTTGGAGATGAATTAATAAAAGCACCAAAAGGATTTGATAAGGACCACAAAGCCATTGATTTAATTAGAAAAAAGCAATATATTTTTATTAAAAAATTTACCGATAAAGAGGTTCTGGATTCAAATTTTATAGCCTCTGTAGATGAAGCTTTTAAAACAGTGCGTCCTTATTTTAATTATATGAGTGATGTTCTAACAACCGACCTTAATGGTGTGTCTTTAATTTAAATTAAACCGCGTTTAAAAATTCTGGTCTTTCAAAAAGCTGAATATTGCTTATCAAGCGTTCTTTTACCATATTCATCATCCGTTTGTTTAAAGCCGATGAATTTTGAATGTATCCCAAATATTCTTCAACGGTAAAAAGGCCTATAATCATCCCTTTTATGGAGTTTCTAAATTTTATATCTCTTTGAATGGAGTTTTCAATGTATGCTAATTTTTTTTCAAGAGACAAATCATAAAAAGAACATTTATGCTTATTTACATAATTTTTAAACACTTCAATAAGTAAATCGTTTTGAAGTTTAATAATGGGTCTCAACACTTTGTTTTGAAAACGCTCATCATTGGTCATCGTATCATTAATAGTTGATGAAGAAATTTCTGGGCGAATACCTTCTAGGTTACCTTGTCTTGTGTTCATGACGTTGATTTTCATTAAAATTATAGATTTATAAAAAGAAATTAAACAAATGCTTTTTTACTTTTTAACTAGGTTATCAACAATTATGAAATATTGGTTTTTAAATTTGTAAGCAAACCATGAATTCTATTGAGATAAAATCGATTTTTTTTAATTCCATTAGCAATATTATAAAAATGCATTCCTTAACCACGTAACTTTTGTTATTATGATGAAAAAAAGGGCGTTTTTTATAAATTTGCCTACCTTATAACTTCATGTATTTTTTTATTTGATTTACATGGAAGTTTTCATATTAAATTTAAAGTATTTATGAGCAAAACATTGTTTGACAAAGTATGGGATTCACATGTTGTTAGAAAAATAGAAGGAGGACCCGATGTATTTTTTATAGACCGTCATTTTATTCACGAAGTAACAAGTCCTGTTGCTTTTCTTGGATTAAAAAGTAGAGGGTTAACCGTGTTATATCCAGAACGCACTTTTGCAACAGCCGACCATAATACACCAACCATTAATCAACATTTACCTGTTGAAGATCCGTTATCGGCAAACCAATTAAAAGCCTTGGAAGATAATTCAAAAGAATACGGCATTAGCCATTGGGGTTTAGGTAATAAAAAAAATGGGATTGTTCATGTTGTAGGTCCCGAGAATGGCATAACCTTTCCAGGAGCGACCATTGTTTGCGGAGATTCGCATACATCAACCCATGGAGCTTTTGGTGCAATTGCTTTTGGTATTGGCACTTCAGAGGTAGAAATGGTCTTGTCTACACAATGTATCATGCAACCTAAACCTAAAAAAATGCGCATAAATATTAATGGGCAATTAGGCAAAGGTGTAACACCAAAAGATGTAGCTTTATACATTATTTCAAAGTTAACAACTTCTGGAGCTACCGGTTATTTTGTTGAATATGCAGGTGATGTGTTTGAAAACATGACCATGGAAGGTCGTATGACTGTTTGTAATTTATCCATAGAAATGGGTGCTCGTGGAGGCATGATTGCTCCAGACGAAACTACGTTTGCATATTTAAAAGACAAACCATTATCTCTAAAAGGTGATGCTTGGGATACAGCCGTTACCCATTGGAAAACCTTAAAAACAGATGCCAATGCAACCTTTGATAAAGAATTAACCTTTTTAGCAAGCGACATTGAACCCATGATTACTTATGGAACCAACCCAGGTATGGGTATGGGTATTTCTAAACAAATTCCTAATGCCGAAGCTGTTGAAGGTGGTGTTTCTTCTTATAAAAAGTCTTTAGATTACATGGGCTATCAAGAAAATGATTCTATGATTGGCAAAAAAATAGATTATGTGTTTTTAGGAAGTTGTACCAATGGAAGAATTGAAGATTTTCGTGCCTTTGCATCTATAGTAAAAGGAAAGAAAAAAGCAGCGCATGTTACAGCTTGGTTGGTGCCCGGTTCTCATGAAGTAGAAGATAAAATCAAAGAAGAAGGCCTTCTTGATATCATTATGGAAGCAGGATTTTCTTTAAGACAACCCGGTTGTTCGGCTTGTTTAGCTATGAATGACGACAAGATACCTGCGGGTAAATACGCTGTAAGTACCTCAAACAGAAACTTTGAAGGTCGTCAAGGACCAGGTTCAAGAACCTTGTTGGCAAGTCCATTGGTAGCTGCCGCTGCAGCGATTACGGGCGTTGTAACTGACCCAAGAACTCTTTTATAATTAACAATTAATAATGAATGGTTAAAAATTAAATAAAGGCTTCAAAAACTTTTAACTTTTAACTTCTAACTTTTAACTTTAAAACATGGCTTACGATAAATTCACCATATTAACAAGTACAGCAGTTCCATTACCATTGGAAAACGTAGATACTGACCAAATAATTCCTGCGCGCTTTTTAAAAGCAACGGAGCGTAAAGGATTTGGAGATAACTTATTCAGGGATTGGCGATACAATGGCGATGATTCTCCAAAAGAAAGTTTTGTGTTAAACAATCCCATCTATTCAGGTAAAATTTTAGTTGGCGGCAAAAACTTTGGTTCTGGTTCATCCAGAGAACACGCAGCCTGGGCCATTTATGATTATGGTTTTCGTTGTGTGGTATCCAGCTTTTTTGCAGACATTTTTAGAAATAATTGCTTAAATGTAGGTGTATTACCCGTGCAGGTTAGTCCTGAATTTTCTGAACAAATCTTCAATGCTATTTATGATAATCCAAAAACCGAAATAGAAGTCAATCTTTCAAACCAAACCATTAGCATTCTTTCAACAGGTGCTCAGGAATCTTTTGAAATTAATAGTTATAAAAAGGAAAACATGTTGAATGGTTTTGACGATATAGATTACCTGCAAAGCATGAAAGAAGACATTGAGTCTTTTGCAAACGGTTTATTATTGTAATTACCATGGCAGCTAAAAGAATAGAAATAATGGACACGACTTTACGCGATGGTGAACAAACCTCGGGCGTATCGTTTTCCGCTTCTGAAAAATTAACCATTGCCAAACTTCTTTTAGAAGAATTAAAAATTGACCGAATTGAAATTGCATCGGCAAGAGTCTCTGAAGGTGAGTTTCAGGCCGTAAAAAGTATTACTCATTGGGCTGCTCATCACGGTTATATTGATGCTGTAGAAGTTTTGACCTTTGTAGATAATGGTGTGTCCATAAACTGGATGATCGAAGCGGGAGCAAAGGTTCAGAATTTGTTAACCAAAGGTTCATTAAACCATTTAACACATCAACTCAAAAAGACTTCTAGTCAACACTTTAAAGAAATTTCAGAAGTTATTATTTTAGCTAAAAGCAAAGGCATTGAAACCAATGTTTATTTAGAAGACTGGAGTAATGGCATGCGTAATTCAAAAGAGTATGTTTTTGAGTTTTTAGAATTTTTAACCACGCAACCTGTAAAGCGCATCATGCTTCCTGATACTCTAGGGGTTTTAACGCCATCAGAATCTTTTGCTTTTGTTTCAGAAATCAAAACCAAATATCCTAATCTGCATTTTGATTTCCATGCTCACAACGATTATGATCTTGGGGTTTCAAACGCCATGGAAGCTTTAAAAGCGGGTGCAGATGGTTTGCATTTAACCATAAATGGTATGGGAGAACGTGCTGGAAATGCGCCTATGGCTAGTACCATAGCGGTTATTAATGATTTTATGCCATCCATACAGATTGGAGTCAACGAAAAGTTTTTATACACCGTAAGTAAATTGGTTGAAAATTTTTCTGGGGTTATGATTCCTGCTAACAAACCCATTATTGGCGCTAATGTGTTTACACAAACCGCTGGAATTCATGCCGATGGCGATAATAAAAAGAATTTATATTTTAGCGATTTATTGCCAGAACGCTTTGGTAGAACCAGAAAGTATGCTTTAGGAAAATCATCTGGAAAAGCCAATATTCAAAAAAACCTTCAAGAACTTGGCTTACAATTAAATGATGAGGACTTAAAAAAAGTAACTCAACGCATTATTGAACTGGGCGACAAAAAGCAAGTGGTTACTAAAGAAGATTTACCTTATATCATTTCCGATGTCTTAGATTTCACTTATGAGGAAAAGGTTAAAGTTGAATCGTATGTGTTAACGCATTCCAAGGGACTAAAACCTTCAACCACGGTTTCTATTACCATCAACGGTAAATCGTATGAAGAAAACGCTTCTGGCGATGGCCAGTTTGATGCTTTTATGAATGCAACCAGAACCATTTTTAAAACCATTAATTTGGAGTTGCCAAGTTTGATTGATTATGCGGTTAGAATTCCGCCGGGAAGCCATTCTGATGCCTTGTGCGAAACCATCATTACCTGGAAAAGCATCCAAAAGGAGTTTAAAACAAGAGGATTGGATTCAGACCAAACGGTTTCTGCCATTAAGGCTACTGAAAAAATGCTCAATATTTTTATAAATTAAGATTGCCATAAAATTAAAAACAAATGAAACACCCATAAGAATTGCATTCAAGCCTATGAGGATGATAATTTAGGGTGTTACATCTGACAAATAAAAAAAATAACTATAAACAGATGAAATTAAATATAGCGCTTTTAGCAGGTGATGGTATTGGACCAGAAGTTGTAGATCAAGCAGTAAAAGTAAGTAACGCTATTGCAAAAAAATTTGGTCATGAGATTACATGGACACCGGCTTTAACAGGGGCTGCTGCCATTGATGCTGTTGGCGAACCTTACCCAGATGAAACCCATGAAATCTGTATGAAAGCAGATGCCGTGCTTTTTGGCGCCATTGGTCATCCTAAATATGATAACGACCCAAGTGCAAAAGTAAGACCAGAACAAGGCTTGCTTAAAATGCGTAAAAAATTAGGATTGTTTGCCAATGTTCGACCAACCTTTACGTTTCCGTCTTTAATTGATAACTCTCCTTTAAAGAGAGAACGCATTGAAGGAACTGATTTAGTTTTTTTAAGAGAATTAACAGGCGGTATTTATTTTGGAGAAAAGGGTAGAAGAGATGGTGGAGAAACAGCTTACGACAACTGTGTTTATACCAGAGATGAAGTAAAACGTTTAGCAAAAAAGGGCTTTGAATTAGCTATGACACGATCTAAAAAATTATGTTGCGTTGACAAAGCCAATGTGTTGGAGACCTCTCGTTTATGGAGAGAAACCGTTCAATCTATGGAAAAAGACTATCCAGAAGTAACCGTTAGTTATGAGTTTGTTGATGCCGTTGCCATGCGTTTAGTGCAGTGGCCCAATAGTTATGATGTTTTAATTACTGAAAACTTGTTTGGAGACATTTTAACCGATGAAGCTTCTGTGATTTCTGGTTCTATGGGACTTATGCCGTCAGCATCTGTTGGTGAGCACACGTCGTTATATGAACCTATTCACGGATCATATCCACAAGCAACTGGTCTTGATATTGCAAATCCGTTAGCAACCGTTTTATCTGCTGCTATGATGTTTGAAGATGCATTTGGATTAACGGCAGAAGCTAAAGCGATTAGAGATGTTGTTGACAAATCATTGGCAGAAGGTGTGGTTACTGAAGATTTATCAGGAAAAAATAAAGCCTACAAAACGAGCGAAGTGGGTGACTGGTTAGCAAATCATATTTAAACAACACATACATATTAGTATAAAGTGGATTTTATTTGAGATCCACTTTTTTTATGAGGTTACAAAGCTAGAACCTGTAGGCAGTTCAAATAGTTCTAAATCAAAATACGGAATAGAGGCTATTAAATGGTCAAAAATATCCGACATGATATATTCATAATTTTCCCAGCGTTTATCACTGCTAAACGCATAGATTTCTATAGGAATTCCTTGTGTGGTTGGAGCCAATTGGCGCACCATAATCATCATGTCTTTATTAATGGCAGAATGTTGTTCTAAATAGGTTTGTGCATACTTTCTAAAAACACCGATATTGGTTAAATTTCTACCATTTAAAGGCAACTCTTTATCAATGTTATTACTTCGGTTATAGACATCAATATCACTTTGTCGCTTATCTAAATAGGGCGTTATTAATCCAATTTTTTTTAGTTTATTCACTTCATCTACAGATAGATACTTTACGCTACTTAATTTAATATTTAAAGCACGTTTAATACGTCTTCCTTCTGAATTCACCATACCTCTCCAGTTTTTAAAGGAATCAGAAATCAACGCATAGGTAGGAATGGTAGTGATGGTTTTATCAAAGTTTTGAACTTTAACAGTGGCCAGATTAATTTCAATAACATCTCCATCTGCACCATATTTTTCAAACGTAATCCAATCACCAATATGTACCATATCATTAATAGACACTTGAATGCTTGCTACAAAACCTAAAATGGTATCTTTAAAAATTAGAATAATAACAGCAGAAGCCGCTCCTAAACCTGTAAAGAATTTCCAAAAAGAAATATCAGTAATAATGGCTAAGGCAGAAAACGCACCCAAAACCCATGCAAAAATCATAAAAACCTGAATGTAGCTATCGATAGGTTTGTCTCTTAAACGAGGTAATGTTTTCAGATAGTCTTTAACCGTATTTAAAATACTTCTAACAATCCAAAGAGTTAAAACAATGGATAACACTTCTAGCGTTTTCTCAACAATGTTTTCATAATAGTTGAAATCTGTTAAAACAACAGGCATAAACTCCAGCATAACCAGTAAGGGTATGATGTGTGCTATGTTTCTTGGCACTTTATTAGCAACCATCAAATCATCAAAATTCGTTTTGGATTTTGAAGCAAACCTTGAAAATACCTGGATTAATATTTTTCTAATAACGAAGTCAAAAATAAGTACCAATAAAAGCAACGTAATAGCCAAAGCAATCATATTAAGATACTTGGAGCTTGTTTCTGAGAATCCAACAGAAACTAAATAATCATATAACAAATGTTTAAAAGTGTTCATATTACTTGATGGTATTCAAATACTTTCTATCTACATAAAAAGTTCCGAAAGGAATGATGGATGCTAATAAAACAACATAGAATGTTTTTTTTGTCCACTTGGCTTCAGAATTGTACATAAAAGCTAGTATAATATACGTAATAAATAACAGTCCATGGGGCATTCCCAATAATTTTACGTATTTAGGTTCTTCCCAAAGATATTTTATTGGGGTTGCAATAAATAACAACAAAATATAAGAAACGCCTTCTAAAAAGGCTATGCATCTAAAAATATTTAAAAAGGTAAACATGGATTTTAATTATTTGGAAAATTAATATTTTGGATGTTTAAAAGACATGGAAAATAACGAGCCCATAAATAAGAAATCTCACTAATCGCAGCGAACCAAATAGCATCAAACTTTTAAAAGGAAATTCAATAATGCCGGCAGCCATGCAAGAAATAGAAAAGGGCAAAGGCAACAAAGCACCAACTACAATTAAAAAACCGCCCCATTTTTTTGAATTTTTTAGCTGTTTAGCCATTTTTTGCTCTAAATAGTTGTGCACCGAAGGCATTTTAGTAATGCTTATACCTATCCAGTAAGAACAAAGTCCTCCTAAATACGATAACACGGCCAACAGGCCTAGATACAACCAAGGTTGATCCATTTTTCCAGACCAAGCAATAAATATTTCTGGTGGTACAAGTCCTAAAAATGTTTCAGAAGCAAAGAAAACAATTAATACACCAGGAGCAGGAAGTACTTCGGTAAGGTAAACTAAGCCTTTATCAATATTAAAAATCTTATTTATTACAAAAATAATAGCTACAACAAGCAAAATATATGGAAGCGATTTTTTTACGGCTTGTCCAACAAACGTATAAAAACCGGTGTAACTATAATATTGATGCAATAAATGCAATCGTGATTTTTCGCTTTTTGTTTTTGTCTTCTGTTTCATGGTCCATGTTACTCTCTTAAAGCCTGCAAATATAGGTTTATATCATTATTTAATAGCGTTTTAGGGTTTATTTATAGAAAGTTTAATATTGCTTTAACACTTACGCAGGATTCATTATAATTTATTTAATCATTTTTTTGAAGTTTTTAGCTGATTTAAATCATTTTTTTTATACTTTAATGGAGTTAGCTTTATTTTCATAACCATTAAACTAGTAGCATGAAAATATTTGACGAAAAACACATAAAAAATATTGTTTTAGTTGGCGCTCATCATAGCGGAAAAACGACACTTTCTGAGACCATGTTATTTGAAGCTGGTCTTTTAAATAGGCGCGGAACGGTGGAAGATCATAACACGGTTTCTGACTATCATAGCATAGAACATGATAGAGAAGCTTCTATTTATGCCACGCCTATGCATACAGAATGGCGTAATTACAAAATAAATATTATTGATACGCCAGGTTTGGACGATTTTATTGGTGAAATTATTTCATCCATTCGCGTTGGAGACACGGTTGTGACCGTGATAAACGGAAGACAAGGCGTTGAGGTTGGTACTGAAATTATCTGGAACTACATAGATAAATATAACAGACCAACCTTATTTGTTATCAATCAAATTGATCATCCAGACTTTAAATTTGACGAAAGTTTTAATAGCATTAAGTCGTTGGTTGGAAATCATGCAGTAAAAATGCAATATCCTTTAGTGGTTGATGGCGCACAATGCATCATTGATGTGTTAAAAATGAAAATGTACAAGTTTGGTAAAGATGGCGGAAAACCAGAAAAATTAGAGATACCAGATCATCAAAAGGCTTTGGCCGATGAACTTCACAATGAATTGGTTGAGAAAGCTGCCGAAAATGACGAAGACTTATTGGATTTATTTTTTGATAAAGGAACCCTTAATGAAGACGAAATGCGTCGAGGCATAAAGGCCGGCATGCTAAATCACGAACTCTTTCCAGTGTTTTGCGTATCTGCTTTAAACGATATGGGAACAGGACGCCTCATGGGTTTTATAGATAATGTAGCACCAGCAGCTTCAGAATTAAACGAAGAGCAAAGCGTAGAAGGAGACCTAATCAATCGTGAAGTAGGCGCACCAACCTCACTTTTTGTTTTTAAAACCATTCAACAACCCAATTTAGGTCAGATTACCTTTTTTAAAGTAAAATCGGGTGAAGTTAATGTGAATGATAAATTAGTAAACTCTAAAAACAACGAAACCGAAATTATAAATCAGCTGTTTATAATGGATGGAAAAGAACGTCAACCCGTTACTAAATTAACCGTTGGAGATATAGGAGCTACGCTAAAACTCAAGTACACCGATACGAACGATACTTTAAGAGCTCCAAAAAGCAACATCACCATAAAACCTATTAAATTTCCTGAGCCAAGAATTAAAAAAAGAATCAGTGCTGCAGGAAAACAAGATGATGAAAAATTGATTGATGCGCTTAAAAAAATTCACAGTCAAGATCCCACCGTTATTTTGGAGTTTTCTCAAGAATCCAAACAACAGTTATTGGGTTGTCAGGGCGAATTGCATTTAGCCACCATTGATTGGACCTTAAAAAATGTATATGGACTCCAAGCTAAGTTTGACAAACCAAAAATAACCTATAGAGAAACCATACAACGCTCATCAACAGCTAGTTACAAACATAAAAAACAATCTGGTGGATCTGGACAGTTTGGAGAAGTACATATGAAAATTGAGCCTTGGAATGAAGGCATGCCAGAACCAGAAGGCTTTAGTTTGCGAGGAAAAGAAGAAGTAGAGTTGCCTTGGGGCGGAAAACTAATATTTTATAACTGCATTGTTGGAGGCGTTATAGACCAGCGCTATTTACCATCGGTTATGAAAGGCGTTTTAGAAGTTATGGAAGACGGACCACTCACAGGTTCTTACATCAGAGACGTGCGGGTTATGGTTTTTGATGGCAAAATGCACTCGGTTGACTCCAATGATATTTCCTTTAAAATTGCTGGTGCACATGCTTTTAAAGAAGCCTTTTTAAATGCCAATCCAAAATTACTGGAACCAACCAACGAGCTTGTGGTAAAAGTGCCCGAAGACATGGTTGGTAATGTTATGACCGATCTTCAATCAAGACGATCCATAATTCAAGGCATAGAAAGTAACGATAATTATCAAATATTAAAATCTATCACACCAGCGGCCGAATTGTATGGCTATTCAACCGATTTAAGAGCTTTAACACAAGGTAGGGCAACCTTTAGCACTACGTTTTCATCGTATCAACCCGTGCCACCAAATGTTCAAAATAATCTGGTGAAAGAAGTGGAACAACAAGAAGTATAATCTATAAAAACAATACCTATGCAAACTAAAGTGCTATATTTAAGTGATTTAAAATTCAATTTAGATACTTGGAAAAGAGAGTTACGTTTTCATTTTAATGAAATGGACACGTTTGAAGAAAAGTTAGAAGAAATAGCTAGCAGAGAATTTGGACAAAAGGCCATGAAACCTTTAGAGATTTTCCAGAATAGAATCATGTTAGAAAAAGATGCTATTAAAAAGCTTTTACACAGAATTAGAAATAAAATGATTGTAATTAATCAGGTGAATTATGAAGAAAGCATTTATGGCCGATTACAAAACGAACAACATACGTTGCGTGAAGACATGAAGGACTACATTAGAATGCATTACGATTTTAAAGAAGAAATGATGGATTATTTCTTAGAATATCTTTAGGATTCCTGTTTATGTAACCCAAAACCATACTGTGTAGTGTATGGTTTTTTTATGCGGTCATCTTAAAGATGGAGTAGCCTTTAAAATATTCTATTTTACATAATATAAATTATAGTACAAATGTTGTCATAAGTAAAATAGCGAATAGAACTTTTGGGTTCTATTTTACATAGTTGCAGATATGACGCCTTTAGGCTCATATCGATAGCAATTATGTAACAGCTATTTTACGATAAACAGTTTGTTAAACATTCGTAAGCTATAATATAGTATTATGTAAAATATCCAAGAAGCGTTCGTTTTCAAGAGCTTAAATTTTATGAAATCAAGTTTTTAGGAGATTCACGAACACATTTGAAGTTTCTGCAAATAATTAACTTTGGTAGAATCTGTAAACGACGAGCTTAAGAACATTTGTAAAATCGAGCATACTAGGCACCGTTCTGTTAAAGGTTTTTTGGTAAACATAATTGCTGCTTTGGTGGCCTATTATTTCTTTCCTAAGAAGCCTTCTTTAAATATAACGCCGATGGAATCTAACCAACTAACTTTATGGGCTGCTTAAACATTATTCACGTTATTAATAGGTATTTTGATGAGTTTTGCTATCGAATTAATCGCTCTCAAAGCAAAGACATTGTATTTAACAATTTAATCAAAAGGATGGTGAAAACAGATAATATTACCCATAGAGAAATATGTGGTTAGATACCGACCTCAATTATTTTTTATATTTTTTTTCACATTTAATTGATTATCAGGTAGGAAAAAATCATTCTTAATGGTTCTATAAATAGTTTGGTATTTTTTACGCAACCATTTCTAAGTTATTGTATCTATTAATTGAACTAATCAAATAAAACATGAATATTATAATTACCATCGCCATTCTTATTCTTGTTAATTTAATTCTATTAGCCTTTAGTGTCAATAAAAAAACAGAACCTTAGAGATTCTGTTCTTTTATTAACATCGCTATTTAAACCTTTAATTGATCTCTGGTAAGAAGTGATAGTTTTTACTATAGTCTAACATTTGTCCTGAAAAAGTTTCTGGCTGTGTGACTTTAATAGCCGTAATGTCTCCAGCATCATTGGTTTCTGTCACTAAAACAGGATTTACAAACCCAGAATACGGTGCCGATGTAAATTGTTTATTACGTTCTAAAACTTCAGCATGTATGGCTTGATCTACTTTTACGCCATAGGTTTCTACTAAAGTCTCTACAGCTGCATAATCGCCTTCAGATTTAATTCTTTGGGTTTCTCTTAATAATTGTCCAAAAAGATCACGAAGTTTTGCATAATCATTGATATTAAAATAGGTTTTACCATCGCGAGTTATTTTTTCAATAACTTTATCTGCTTTTCCTTTTTCAAAAACCCAGGCAGCAACCCATTGTCTGTTACGCATATGGGCTTCTTCAACATCATCACCTAAATTCAATCGTATTAATTGGGTCAACAATCCGTTTCGGATATAACTGTCATAGGCTTCTTTTCCTACTTTTTCCCAATCGTCCACCAATCCAAGTTCTTGTAATTTTGAATCATATAAATAATACAAAGCCACTAAATCTGCACGACCTTCTTCTAAGGTTGAGGCATAATTTTTCAGGGTTTCTTTAGTCTCTCCAACTCCTGGATTTAATTTGCCTGAGGCATGACCAATGACTTCATGCAAAGCCGTATGAAGCTTATCGGCTATTTGTCCGTAATTTTCTCCTAGTTGAAGTTCTTCTTCATCATTAACAAATTCTTTTAATCTTCCAGAACTAGCGGCATTATTATAGGCCTCAATGATATTGCCCAAAGACACGGATTTACTTCCAACCGAGGCTCTAATCCAATTGGCATTTGGCAAATTCACACCAATTGGCGTGCTTGGAGAGGCGCCTCCTGCTTCTCCTACAACATTAACCACTTTATAGGTAACCCCAACTACATTTTCTTTTTTATGTTCTTCCATCAAAGGAGAATTATCTTCAAACCATTGCGCATTATCTGAAACCACTTTCATTTTTTTAGACATATCAAAATCATTTATTTGAATAATAGATTCATAATAGCCTCTATATCCAATCGGATCGTAATACACTTCAATAAAACTGTTGATATAATCTATATTTCCATTTGTTGATTTTGTCCAGGCTACATTATAATCGTCCCATGTTTGTAAATCGCCTGTTTTATAATAATCAATCAACAAACCAAAAGCATGAGCCTGAGCCTCATTTTCTGCAACACCTTTTGCTAATTCTAACCATTTAATAATTTCGTCAATGGCTGAACCGTATAATCCGCCAGATTTATAAACGCGTTCTTTTAACACACCATTTTCTTTTACTAATTGTGAATTCAATCCAAAGGATAAGGGTTTTGTAGCATCGGGTGATTTTTTGTTTTTATAGAAATTAATTACATCATCATTGGTAACGTTAGGCCCATACATATTCACAGCTGATAGCGCTACATTATCAACGCCTTTAGCTTGGTTTACTTTTTTAGCATCTGCCTCATTAAAAATAACCTCAAAAGCGTCTCCTTCCAAGACGGTATTAGTGTCTGCTAATAATTGTTTTAAATAATCTGATGAAAATTCAGGCTTAATTTTATCATTGGAATAATGATGATGAATGCCGTTACTAAACCATATGCGTTTTAAATACGTTTCAAAAGCTTTCCACTCTTCGGTTGACTTATCTCCGTTATATTGCTTATAAATAGATTCTAAAGCTGTTCTTATGGTTAAATTGTATCTGTAATTTTGATCCCAAATAATATCTCTTCCAGCCAAACCAGCTTGCGTAAGATAATAAGCTAATTTCTGTTCTTTTAAAGTAAGTTGTTCCCAACCTGGAATTTGATATCTTAATATTTTAATGTCAGCAAATTGCTCTACATTGTAGTTAAACTGTAGTGTGTCTTTTACAGTGATAGCTTCTAAAGTTTTTTCAGACTTTCCATTTACACAGGATGCCAAAAACAAAGCCACTATTGACAATCCTATCATTGATTTTAGTTTCATTAATTAGGGTATTAATTTTTTAAATTCGTTTTTTAAAATAATAGCTAACCATTGTTACTTTATTGAATAATTTTAATAAAGTATATTTAATTATTAATTATTTATTTTTATAGTATCAAAGATAAGAATTTATTAATGAATGAATTAATTTCATTACCTTTGATTTGAATTTTTTTAGTTAAATTCTTCCACATGAAAGCATTAAAATATTTCTTTTTTTTATTACTTATTATACTCATTGGTTTTACTATGTATGTAGCAGTACAACCCAATTCATTTGAAGTAAGCAGAACACGCACTATAAATGCTCCAGCATCTGTTATTTATAATCATGTGATTGATTTTAAAAACTGGGAAGCTTGGTCGTCTTGGGCTGAATCTGATCCTGATTTAAAAATATCTTTTTCTGATATATCCAAAGGCGTTGATGCCGCCTATTCTTGGGAAAATAAAGATGGTACAGGAACCATGACAACCCATACAGCAAATCCTTATGAAAATATTCAACAAACCATTCAAGCATCTGATTTTCCATCCTCTGAAGTCAGCTGGGATTTTACACCTAATGAAGACAATTCAACCCATGTAACATGGCGTATTATTGCAAATGATTTACCCTTTGCGTTTAAAATACGTTCTGTTTTAATGGGTAATGTGGAAGAAAAAATAGGACCACACTATGAGAGAAGTTTAGAAAAATTGGATAGCATAGTCGTTGCTGACATGAAAAAATACAGCATTGAGATCAATGGTTTTACTGAGCATAGCGGTGGATATTATATCTATAAAACAACCTCATGCAAAATCAACAATCTTAAAGACAACATTGATGATTTACTTCATGATGTTACAACGTATGCTACAGAAAACAACTTAAACATTTCTGGATTTCCCTTTGTGTATTATCACAAGTACGATTTGGAAAATAATGCCGTTATGTTCTCCTGTTGTTTACCAACAACTTCGAAAATAATAACCACTGAAAATGACATATTAACAGGCCAATTGACCCCTTTTAAAACCTTAAAAACTACTTTAACAGGAGATTATAGTCATTTACAAGAAGCTTGGGATATGAGCATGAAATACATTACCAATAGTGGCTATGAAATTCATGAAGATGGTCCCATGCTTGAAACTTATATTACAGATGCCAAGAAAGTGCCTAATCCGGCGGAATGGCAAACAAGCATTTATATAGCTTTAAAAGAATAGTTTTTCTGAAGGTTCTTAATTTTTATTCTATTTTTGACATCATTTAGTCAATAAAAAATTCTTTCAATGAAACAATTATTACTGGTATTTTTAGGTGGCGGTGTTGGTAGTGTTTTAAGATTTGTGTTTGGTAAATATCTCAATAGCCCTCACACTGGTATTCCTTATGGTACGTTTGCTGCAAATATATTAGGTAGTTTATTGATAGGGGTTATTCTTGGTATGGCTGCAAAAAACAACACCCTATCAGAAAGCCAAACCTTACTTTTTGCCACTGGTTTTTGTGGTGGTTTTACAACCTTTTCAACCTTTGCATATGAAAACCATGTATTTTTAAAATCGGGTGATTTTACAAGTTTTGCCGTATACACCATAGCGAGTTTTGTTGTAGGCTTTTTAGCCGTTTTTTTAGGAATGTTTTTGGTGAAATAATAGCTAGCTTTTATTATAAAACAGATGTCTGTCCATAAGCACTAACTGTACAGAACTCATTTTAATGTTTTCCAAACGTTTTTACACCAGCTTCAATTCGTGTTTTTAAGTAATTTTCTCTTGGTACTATAGGACAAGAATATTTGTCATTGTAAGCACAATATGGGTTGTATGCAGAGTTAAAATCAATAACAACTGTATTACTTTCCGGAATTCTTAAATCTATATAGCGTCCGCCACCATAACTTTCAAGACCATTGGTTTCATCTGAAAAAGGCAAAAACAAGTAATCTTCATACCCTTCATCTTTAATTAAATCTTGGTTTTGATACACGTTTAACTGAAATATTTCATCATTTAAAAAGAATTCTAAAATACCAAATTTTAAATATTCCGGAAGTCTATCCGTGGTAGTTTTCATTTTAAAAGGAATCTCATTTTCTGTTCTTTTAAATAAGGCTTTGACCACATAGGTTGAATCGTACTTAAAAAAATCCAATCCTTCAAAGACTTTCCTGTCTTCTTCTTTTAAAGGCGATGTTGAGGCGTCTTTATATTCGGCATTTAATTGTCTTTGAAATTCGGTGTCTCCTTTTATAGATTGTTTACCATTATTACAACTGGCTAAACAAATAAAAAGCATGACATAGGTAGCAAGAGTCTTCATATAAAAAATTTCTAATTCAAAAATACAACTTACAATTATTTTATATACATTTGAAACTCAAAATAAATAATAAATGCGCAATATCGTCACCATTTACAAACCATCTTTAACATCAAAATACAGATGTTGGACTTGTTGTATGTTGTGATGTATAGGAAATCATCATATATGTAAAAGTCCAACGC
The DNA here is from genome assembly GCA_002784145.1 of Flavobacteriaceae bacterium CG_4_10_14_3_um_filter_33_47. GTDB lineage: Bacteria > Bacteroidota > Bacteroidia > Flavobacteriales > Flavobacteriaceae > Yeosuana. The sequence goes on from PFKE01000035.1 coordinate 18,098, forward strand.
AAGCGTTGGACTTTTTTTATACCAAAAATTATCAAACTAGATTAGAATCATCCATCAAACCAATGAACACACTTTTTAAAAAATATATCAACACCTTTAAAGGACTTTCCACCGAAGTTTGGTGGCTAGCCTTGATAACACTCATTAATAGAGCCGGAACGATGGTCATTCCGTTCTTATCATTATACTTATCAAAAAGCTTAAATTTTTCATTAAGTGATGTGGGTTGGATCATGACGGCTTTTGGTTTAGGCTCAGTTGTTGGGTCATGGCTTGGAGGCAAATTAACCGATACCATTGGGTTTTATAAAGTTATGATTTTTAGCCTTTTTACCACAGGTTTATTCTTTATTGTTTTACAATTTTTAAACAGTTTTTTAAGCTTTTGGATTGGCATTTTCGTGGTTATGTTAGTAGCCGATATGTTTAGGCCGGCCATGTTTGTGGCTTTAAGCACTTACAGCAAACCTGAAAATAAAACGCGTTCGGTAACATTGATAAGGCTGGCCATAAACTTAGGCTTTTCGGCAGGACCAGCCATTGGAGGGATTATTATTACCACACTAAGTTATGGTGGTTTGTTTTGGGTTGATGGCATTACCTGCATGATTGCGGCTTTGGTATTAATCAAGGTTTTGCATCCTAAAAAAGCAAAAACATTGGACCATTTAAAAATTGAAAGTCCGCAGTCTGCTTATCGAGACAAAGCCTTTTTAATATTTTTAGTTGCCATGATTTTGTTTGGAATTGTATTTTTGCAATACTTTTCAACCATGCCTCTTTACTATAAAGACGCCCATTTTTTAAGTGAATTAGAAATTGGTATCCTGCTAGGAATGAATGGGTTTTTAATTTTTGTTTTTGAAATGCCCTTGATAAAATGGTTGGAAAACTCAACATTTTCTAAGTCAGGACTTATGCTAACCGGAGCTTTGTTAACTGGATTGAGTTTTCTTATTTTAAATATAACCTCATGGTCTGGCGTTTTAATTCTAGGCATGTTATTAATGACGTTTGGTGAGATGATAGCTTTTCCATTTTCAAACGCGTTTGCCATGGATAGAGCAAAAAAAGGAAATCAAGGTGAATATATGGCACTTTATAGCATCTCCTTTTCAATAGCACACATTTTTGGGCATAACGTAGGTTTGCAATTGGTT
>PFKE01000034.1 GCA_002784145.1 Flavobacteriaceae bacterium CG_4_10_14_3_um_filter_33_47
CAGGTGTATAGCGTTTGGTAAGCAGAAATTTTATCGGTTTGGTAATCGCCTTTCCAGAAACGTCTTCTGCTTAAACGTACGTACCAATTGCTTAAGTGGTCTTGTGTGAAATCTGAAATGGCTCTTGCCGCTTTTGTAGGTTCGTATTCAGCATAATACGCATCCACTTTTTTAATTAATGTGTTTAATTCAGAAAGTATCCATCTATCAATTTCTGGCCGTTCTGTTAAAGGAATTTCAGCTTCGGAATAGTTAAATTTATCAAGATTTGAATATAAAGCAAAAAAGGAATAGGTGTTATAAAGCGTACCGAAAAACTTGCGTTTTACTTCTTCAATACCTTCCAAATCGAACTTTAAATTGTCCCATGGGTTAGCATTTGCAATCATATACCAACGTGTGGCATCTGCGCCATAGGTTGATAAAGTTTCAAAAGGATCAACAGCGTTACCTAAACGTTTAGACATTTTTTGTCCGTTCTTGTCTAATACCAATCCGTTTGATACCACATTTTTATAAGCAACCGAATCAAATACCATGGTGGCAATAGCATGAAGCGTGTAAAACCAACCACGTGTTTGGTCTACGCCTTCAGCAATAAAATCGGCTGGATATGATTTGTTGTTATCAATCAGTTCTTTGTTTTCAAATGGATAATGCCATTGTGCATACGGCATAGAACCAGAATCGAACCAAACATCTATCAAATCGCTTTCGCGTTTCATGGGTTTTCCAGATTCAGAAACTAAAACAATCTCGTCAACAATGTTTTTATGTAAATCAATTTTAGCATAGTTTTCTTCGGAATTATTGCCCACTTCAAAACTTTGGAAAATATCAGACGGCATCATACCAGCTTCAACGGCTCGTTGCATTTCGCCTTTTAATTCTTCAACCGAACCAATACAAATTTCTTCTTTGCCATCTTCGGTTCTCCAAATTGGCAATGGAATGCCCCAATAACGTGAACGTGATAAATTCCAATCATTGGCATTGGCTAACCAGTTACCAAAACGCCCTGTACCTGTGGCTTTTGGTTTCCAGTTTATGGCTTCGTTAAGCTCGAACATTCTATCCTTAACATCAGTTACCTTAATAAACCAAGAGTCTAAAGGATAATACAAAATGGGTTTATCAGTTCGCCAACAGTTTGGATAGCTGTGTTTATATTTTTCAACCTTAAAGGCTTTGTTTTCTTCTTTTAATTGGATGGCAATCTCAACATCAACAGAACGTTCTGGTGCTTCGCCGTCATTATAATACTCGTTCTTTACATATTTACCAGCATATTCAGCCATTTCTGGTCTGAATTTTCCTTGTAAATCAACAAGTGGCACCAAATTACCGTTTTCGTCTTTTACCAACATAGGTGGCACTTCCGGGGTTGCTAGTTTTGCAACCAAAGCATCATCAGCTCCAAAGGTTGGTGCCGTATGTACGATTCCTGTTCCGTCTTCAGTGGTTACAAAATCTCCAGAAATAACTCTAAAGGCGTTTTCTGGGTTATCATTTGGTAAAGCGTATGGCATTAATTGCTCGTAGGCAATTCCTAATAAATCTTTTCCAGAAAATTCTTTAACAACATAAAAAGGAATCTTTTTATCATCTGATTTATAAGATGTTAATTCTGATGGATTTTCAACTTGATAAAATTTCCCTGCAAACTGATAGCTCACCAATTTTTTTGCAAGAATTACTTTTATGGGTTCAAAGGTGTATTGATTAAAAGTTTCAACCAACACATACTCTATTTTTAATCCAACGGTTAAGGCTGTATTACTTGGCAATGTCCAAGGCGTGGTTGTCCAAGCTAAAAAGCACACATCGCCTTCATTCTTTAGAAAGTTTGGGAGCGATTCTTTTTTTGCTTTAAACTGTGCTACAACCGTAGTATCGGTAACGTCTTGATAAGTTCCTGGTTGATTCAACTCATGCGAACTTAAACCTGTCCCTGCTTTTGGAGAATAGGGCTGGATGGTATATCCCTTGTACAACAAATTCTTGTTATAAATTTGTTTTAATAACCACCAAACAGATTCCATGTATTTAGGTTCGTAGGTAATATATGGGTTATCCATATCTACCCAATAGCCCATTTTCTGTGTTAAATCATTCCAAACATGGGTATAACGCATGACTGCTTTGCGGCAAGCGGCATTATAATCTTCAACCGAAATAGTTTTCCCTATGTCTTCTTTAGTAATTCCCAGTTCCTTTTCTACGCCTAATTCAATTGGCAAACCATGCGTATCCCAACCAGCTTTTCGCTTAACTTGGTAGCCTTTCATGGTTTTGTAACGTGGAAAAATATCTTTAATAGCGCGCGCTAAAACGTGGTGTACTCCGGGAAGTCCGTTTGCCGATGGTGGGCCTTCAAAAAACACAAAAGGCTCATGTCCTTCTCGTGTGGTAACACTTTTTTCAAATACCTTATGTTCTTGCCAATAGCCAAGAATTTCTTCTGCAACTTTTGGTAAGTCAAGTCCTTTATATTCAGGAAATTTAGCGCTCATTATATAAAAATTCTAATCGAGGTGCGAAATTAAGGAATTTTGATAAAATAGTACGTTTGACAAGAAACAATTTAACCTAAATTTTCACAATAGGTTTCTAAATTAGATTCTTAATCTTTTGAATATCAAAAAGAAAACTATTAAAGTTGGGAAAATGCTAAAGGTTTTAAAAAAACCCTTGAAATATTTGAAACGCTATTTTCATATTCAGAAAGCTTTGAAACTCTTTGCCATTCTGGATGCGGACCAAATTTTTTCCAATGATTATCGCGTTCTTCCATGTCTTTAAAAGCTATCAAATACGTTAAACATGGCATTTGAGAGCCCACAATTTTTTCTCCAAAAAATACTGAATGCAAACCTACATCCTCAAAAATTTGGAGTTCACTTTCATTAAACATTTTTATTTTTCGTTTTAAGGCATCTTCATTATAGCTTTCATAGGTTCTCAATTCAAAAACTGTGGATTGATTTGAAGGTTTTATCATTTTTGGAAGTCCATCAAAAGCCGTAAACAAGGACGTTTCATATCTGAAAAACGGAAACGCTTCTTGAGGTGTTTTCATATACTCTTTTGAAGCTAATTCATAGGCTTTATCATTTTTTAAATTTTCATGAATTTGATAAAAATCATGGATGCTTTTGTATGGAATTAATAAGTAGATTTTTTTTGGCATGGCATCGGCAATTTCCTCAAAAACACCAATATGATAAATTTCATTTTTGTTAAGAGCGGGAATCAACGCTTTTTCAAGGTAATTATATAATATACTTGCCGGTTTATCAAACTTTAATTCATAGATTCTTAATTCATAGATTTCTTTTTGTGCAAAGCTTAGAGTGCTAAAGAGGAAAGATATTACTAGAAGGCCTTTTTTCATGATATGGTTATTTTAATTGCGTTATAAATTTAATTAATTATAAACAACATAACCTAAAAATATAACTTATTAGAAACAAAAAAAGCCAAAAACAGTGGTTTTTGGCTTTTCTAATTTAGTTAAAATATTAATTTACTATAATCTTTTTTGTGAGCACTTGATTGGTATCTGTTCTAAAGCATGCAATGTAGGTACCAGTAGATACTTCAGGGATTTTTATGCCGTTGTTTAAGGCATCCTGTGACACATCACTCAATTCCATGACAGATTGACCACGCATGTTTACCAATGCCAATCTGGTAACAGAACCATTCATTTTTTTGGCAAATAACAGTTTTGAAGTGTTTTGAAAATAAATAAAGTTTTCTGAAACATTTGCTTCTTCAACGCCTAATGTTTTTGATTCTGACTGGAATACAATTTCAAATCGGTTATTAAATTTCCCTTGTTCTGATGTAAAACTATAAGCTTGACCTTGAGTTAAATCAAAATAGTCTCCAGTTAAATTATCTCTTAAAAAGATGGGTTGACTGCTCTCTATATTTTCAAGTTCTGTTATTTTAATTTCAAAAGCGTTATTTCCTGATGATTTGAAATTTAATGGAATGACCTTGTCATTGGTAATTGGACTGTAAGCCTGAATATTCATGTTTTTACCTTCAAAACTTAAATTTAAATCGTTGTTATTGTTATCTCCAGATTCTGCATCATATCCATAATCAAAATCGTCTGTTGTAATTTCACTAAACCCTAATAATAATTCTCTTCTTGTTTCTGGGCCAGATACAGCGTTAAATTCTAAACGAATTTTTTGAAATGCCAGACTATCTTTTGCCGTGCCTGACGTTTCATTACTTTTTGATTTTAAGTTGCTATTTTTAAAAAATGCAGAGCCATTATCATAAGAGCCATCGGCATCAGCCTCTTTAATAAATATTCGCTGTGAATTATTGAATACCACTTCACCATCAGCAATAATTTCTGCTATAAATCCTTGCCCTACTGGCAAATATTTTGTTGGTGTTTTTGTGCCGTCTTGAGCGCCATTGTTTGAACCATAAAAACCAACAAACTGAAAGGCTCTACACGATCCTAATTTATTCACTTGTGCATAACCACCATTATATTCGTTTAAATAATGAGAACCTCCACTCCATTGTTGCCATAGTTGTAGTGTTCCGCTGATAACTCCTGCGTTATCATCAATAAATTTATGAACATCTAGAGCTGAAGGATAAGGATTTCCAAATAAATATGTGGTTGCAGACACTGAAGAAACCGATCCAGGACCACCTTTATCTGTAACACTAACCACAATAGTACCGTTGTTTGGTTTTCCTTCAAAAATATACTGCTCTTCTGAACCACCACTATCGGTACCTTTTTGTGTATATCCAACACCTGGTTTTATACTTGTGGTTGGAGTTAATCTTGCCCAATCCCAATAGGTAACCCCATTCATAAACGTATATAACCAATACGTACTTATATAGCCAGCTTGAGTATAGGACGACGTAAATTGTACTGGGAAACCAGCACTATCTTTAAGTAATTCTAATCTAAAATTGGTGTTATTAGCATTGTTGGATGTTGTGTTATTATCTGATAGCGAAGTAGTTCCAACAGCACCTACTGGCGAACCCCAATAGTTATACCAATATGAACTAGCGACACCTTCTTGACGTCTTAAAATTTTTCCGTTTGAAGAGGTGACCAAATCACTATGTATAGTTTGAATTAATTGGGAATCGTCTTGTAAATCCAAGGTTCCGTTTAATTCTAAATACCAATTATTTTGGACTAAATTATCTGAATCTACTGCCAATGATTTTCCTGAGTCAACAATCAATCCACTTGTTTTTAAAGTGTGACATGCCGTAACATCATTTGATATTTTTACAATGCTCCAGTCTTTATTGCTTGTGGTATTTTCAATATCCCAAACATTACCATGCAACCAGGTCGATGCTGAAGTCCATGCTCCATTGGCTGCGGACACATAAGGCATTGGTGCTGTTTGCTCTTGAACCGTATTTATATTATGAAGCCTCATGGCATTATCATGACCTGAATAATCTAAAATAGTACTGTTTTTTATTTCGGTCATTGGATAGTACGCCAATAAATTGGCCCAAGCTACTACATTACTTGTAGACATATCTTTAATATCTTTAGGAACAATAGTCCCTTTAACATTTCCAGCATTATCTTCTATTTCCTGATAAACCATTTGTTGAATTTGTTCATCGGTAAGTAAGGTATTGAAAACTCTTACCTCATCCATATCGCCTTTAAAATATTGTCCATCTGTTAATTCATTGGAGAATCTTCCTATTTGGAACAACTCACTGGTATCAGTACTGGAAGTTAATACGGAGCCCGATACACTTAAAGTCTCTTCTAAAGCACCATCTACATAAATTTTTAATAGGCCTGTACTTGCAGAAAAACTTCCTGCTATATGATGCCACTCATCAAAATTAATCGTGGAACAACTACAGCCTCCAACTTTTTGTTGAGAACTTCCGTTTGTTGAAACACTAAATGCTGGTCGGTTTCCATTTTCTAACCATAATTTAAGGGCTATATCTTCGCCAGCTATAATCATGTCTGCTGAATTACCAGCATCTGATTTTACCCAAGCCATGATAGTAACTTCACCTAAACCTGTAAGCAAAGCGTTTCTTGATAAATAATCATCAACACCATCAAAATCAAGCATGGCTATTGGCGGTGGGTTTCCATCAAAATAATCTCTGTAATCTAAATCGCCTCCGGTAAACAAGTCTGCATCTACATCGGGAAGAATTGATAAATCAGTTGGGTCTTCAATATCTTCATTAACATCTAAAAAAGTATCCATAACACCATTGGTTTCAAAGGCATTATTTAAACCATCATTATCAACATCAGACGCTGTAAAGGTATTAGCCATACCGTTTTCTTCAATATCAGGTTTACCATCACTGTCTGTATCTAAATCATACATATCAATGAGATTGTCATCATCTGTATCTATGGGTATTAGTCCGGTTCCATAAACATCATAAATTCCTGTTGTGGCATTAATGGTTCCTGTTGGAGCTATGTAGCCTAAGGTAGTTTGAGCTTCAACATTATCAGGTATTCCATCATTATCACTATCAATATCAACAATGTTTAAAAAACCATCTCTATCAGAATCACAAACAGAACTAATTCCAAAATTAGTTAATCTAGTCCCTGTATTGGTATCTGTTCCAGTAGCACCAAAGATTAAATCAACATGTGAAAATTGATCAAACTCCATGTATAAATAAAAATCCGGGTCATCCCCATGGGTACCTCCATCATCGGGTTCATTTACCCAGTCCGTATTTGGTGCTACTAGGGTTGGATCTAATCTGTATAAGGTATAACCTGCCGGATTTGGACCATTAACAAAGCCTGCTTGCTCCAAATTTGTTGTAGCGCTTAAATATGGTGTTACAGAAGAAGTTACTGTTGTGGCATTAAAACCCGCTATTTCTGTATAGTTTCTACCGCTTCTCGTATCTAAATCTCTTGTTTCTAAAATCATATCATAAAGCACTGTTGGTATACCAGCAGGATTGCCTGGTGTTGCGCTTCCAGCTTCAACTAAATCGAAAGAATACGTTACATATTCATCTTGGCTGGCATTAAACGAATCTACTCTCAATTCGTTATTACAATCAACTTCAAAAGTTCCGTTTTTAGCGAGTATGGTTAGCACAATATCATAGTACTCATTCTGGTACAGAATAGCATTGGAATAAATAACTTTTTCCCCTGGCTGAACATCATTTAAACTAGAGGCTGTTAAAGGAGCTGCATTATTAAATTGTATAACGGCAGAACATTCGTAGGTATCAATAACACCATCGTTATCATCATCTAGATCAACTGAGTCAGGAATACCATCGCCATCGAAGTCTTGAGCAAAAGTAAAATTGGCAAATAAAAGTAGCCCGAAAAAGAGCACTTTAGCTAGTAGTTTTGTTTTCATACGTGATAGATTTGGGATCAATCAATTACAATATTAAATGCTAATTGCCTGAAATACAAGTAATCAACATTGTTTTTCGTTAAAACATCTATTAATATCGTTTACCGTTACAGAAATGCAAAAATATTCGATAACGGACAAACCTTTTTGTTATTAATTAGGCTTTAAAACCTAAGCTAAAAACATTAAAAATTGTTTAAATTCTTGACTAAACCGATACTAATTGTATTAGGAATGATATGAGGGAAGTAATTACCTAATAAACCAAATTAATGGTTTTCAATGTATTAATCTGACAATATTAAGAATAAAAAAAAATTTAACCTAATAAAATAACAGATTTTTATCGACGAAGCGCTTTGTTTATACGTTAAAAAGCTATTTTAAATCGATTAACGGCCTTATTTATCAAATAAGCAGGCTCACTAAATCATCCATTTTTGTGATGAGATTAATTTTAATTTTGGTGTTTTTTAAAGAAATTTTACTGTATTTTGAAACATAAATGGTCTTAAATCCTAATTTTTCCGCCTCTAAAATTCGTTGATCTATGCGCTGAACGGGTCTAATTTCTCCAGAAAGGCCTACTTCGGCAGCAAAACAAATATCTTTTTGCAATGCGACATCCTCATTTGAGGATAAAATAGCTGCAACTACGGCTAAATCTATCGCTGGGTCATCAACATTAATGCCTCCGGTAATGTTTAAAAACACATCTTTAGCACCTAAACGAAATCCAGCTCGTTTTTCTAAAACAGCTAACAGCATGTTTAAACGCTTTGCATTAAAACCTGTGGCACTTCTTTGTGGTGTTCCGTAAACAGCCGTGCTAACCAGTGCTTGAACTTCTATCATTAAAGGTCTCATCCCTTCAAGAGTTGCCGCTATGGCATTTCCTGAAAGTTCTTCATCTTTTTTAGAAATTAGCAGTTCTGACGGATTGGAAACCTCTCTAAGTCCAGAACCTTGCATTTCATAAATGCCCAATTCATTGGTAGAACCAAACCTATTTTTATTGGCCCTTAAAATTCTGAATACATGATTTCTATCGCCTTCAAACTGCAAAACCGTATCCACCATATGTTCCAAAATTTTTGGTCCAGCAATGTTACCATCCTTTGTAATGTGGCCAATTAATATTACTGGTGTGGCAGTTTCTTTGGCAAACTTAATAAGTTCTGTGGTGCATTCTTTTATTTGCGAGATGCTTCCAGAAGATGACTCAATATAATCGCTGTGCAAGGTTTGAATGGAATCTATCACCACAATATCGGGTTGTAACGTTTCAATTTGTTTGAATATATTTTGAGTTTTTGTTTCTGTTAAAATATAACAATTGGTATTCCCTGATGTAATACGTTCTGCCCGCATTTTGATTTGCTTTTGACTTTCTTCGCCTGAAACATACAAGGTTTTATAAGGTAGTTTTAAAGAAACTTGAAGTAATAAGGTGCTTTTACCAATACCTGGTTCTCCACCAAGCAAAATCAAAGATCCTGGCACAATACCTCCGCCTAAAACACGATTAAACTCTGCATCAAAGGTATCTAACCTTGCCTCTTGAGAGGTATCAATATCTTGTATTAATAAGGGTTTTGAAATTCTCTTTAGGGTTGAATCTGAAGTTTTCCATGGACTTTTCTCTTCTTTTTGAATAACTTCTTCAACGATTGTGTTCCACTCTTTACAAGCGGTACATTGTCCTTGCCATTTTGCATAGGAACTTCCACAATTCTGACAAAAAAAAGTTGTTTTTATCTTAGCCATTTAATACCCAAAATCTGCTTTAATAGCATCTGCCTTTTCCAACATTAGATCTTTGGTAATACCACCAATTTCTTCAAAAGAATATCCAGATTGATAGGTTCTCATGGCTTTTTTTGGGTCGCCAGATTCTTCATAAAAACGGGCTAAATAGTAATTACCAAGAAGTGTGTCTGGATATTCTTCTCTAGCTAATTTTCCTAATGCTTCAAAGTACTGAAAATCTTCATTTTTCTCAATGGCAGCTTCAATGGCCTTAAAATCATTAATTAAAATTTGTTTATTTAACCCAAACAAGCTTTTAATAGTTTGATACTTTTCTACAAGATATTCAACAGGAGACGTTTCTAGTTTCAATATTTTTTCTTTGTATTCATCTTTGCTTATGGGCTGAAATACGGAAAATATTTTTTCTATGGCACTTGGAATGGCATGTGTTGGTAGCGAATAGTGAGAAGCACCTTCAAAAGTGTTGAAATAATAAAATAGGTTTTTATTATCTATGGCAGAAAGACTGGTATTAAGTTGTTCTGAATCTTTTTTAATTGACGGAATATCATGGGTTGACGTGGCTAAATAATAAAATGTTTTACTTTCAAACTTTTCTAATCTCTCCGTTAAAAACGTGTTCATTTTTGGGGCTAATTCTGGACTAATCACTATGTATGCTTGAAAGATGGGTTGTTGTTTTAGCAAATAATAATTGATGAAATTTGCGGTTTCTCCGTGTCCTACAGCGACTTTAAAATTACCAATTTTGTATGTGCTTTGAATATGAGGAATTAGTTCTGCTCCAATAAATTCAAAGAAATTAGCGCCTGTTTCAATAGGAAGTGAATTTTGCTCAGAGTACAAACAATCATCCAATCTTTTATCTACTTGGTTAACACTAACAACAATAGCTTCTGGCATGTCTTCCCAATAAGAAAAATAATCCACATTGCCAGCTACGGCTTCAAACATATAATCGCCATCAAACACTACAAATAATGGATAGGTTGTTTTATCATTATCATTATAGTCTCGTGGCAATTGGATTTTAAGCGCTCTTGCTTCACCTAATTTAACAGATTCAAAGGATTCATAGATAACCTGTGCTTGAAAAAAATTGAATGAAAGCATTAAAAAGAAAAAAGAAAAAACTGATTTCATGTGTATATATTATTGTTTTTTATTGGTCACATGTTACTTCCATATCATCATTCTCTTGGATATCGAAAACTTATTACGGAAGTTTCATGGGTTAAATTTGAGTGTTAATATGTGGCAAGGTAATAAATAATGGCCTAGTTTAAAAACTAAACTATGGTAAACCTTTTAAGTTCTGCTAAGGTTCTTTTTCTTGTTGAAAAGAGGCAAATAGACTAATGATATGCCGCCTATAATAATAATCAGTAATGTTTGGGACGACCATATAATCCATCCAAAAGCCAAACTGGGCTCTTTAGCAATTCCAAAAATAGAAAACGCTGCGTAAATGGCAATAGGATAAGAGCCTATGCCACCATTGGTTGCGGCAATGCTAAAACTAGCAGAAATAAAACCTATTAAAATTGCGCCTATAGAAATGCCTTGTAATTCATTTAAAGAAAAAGATGTTACATAAAACATAAGAACATACATAGCCCAAATAAACAAGGTATGAAAAATAAAAGGCCATTTCTTTTTCATTTTAAAAATACTAAAAACACCTTCCAATAAGCCTTTGATAAAGGTTTTTATTTTTATCGCAACTTTAAATTTGCTTTGTTTTATAAGCTTTAAAATAATACCAGCAAACACCAAAAAGATTATGGCTCCAAGGATGATTTTAGTGAGGTTAAAATTGGTTATTAAAAAGTTATAAATAAAATCGAATTGAAGAAATAAGGTTAGTAATATAATCCCCATCATAACTATAACATCTGCAATGCGCTCAGAAACTATGGTTCCAAAACCTTTTTCAAAAGGAACATCTTCGTAATTTGTTAATATAGATGCTCTAACTACTTCACCAGCTCTGGGAATGGTGAAATTAATTAAATAAGCTGAAAAAACAGCCATGAAACTATTGCAGAATTTTATATTATAACCTAAAGGTTCCAGCATAAATCGCCAGCGATAAGCTCTTGAAAGATGACTTAGCAGTCCCAAAAAAACGCCCAAAACAATCCATTTGTAGTCTGCTTTTTTTAAATACACCAATAATTCATCTAACGATACTTTTGATAGCGCGTACCAAACCAAAAAAACTCCCAGCAATAGTGGGAGTATAATTTTTAGAGATTTTTTTGTGTTTTGAGAAAGCATTTATTTTAATAAGTTGGTCGCTTCATCTGGAAAAACCAATGAAGGCTTAAAGGTTTTTGCTTCTTCAATATCCATAAAGGCATAGGTTATTAAAATTAACGTATCTCCAACGGCAACTTTTCTTGCCGCAGCACCATTTAGGGTAATTTCACCACTGTTTCGTGGTCCAGGAATCACATAAGTGTCTAGGCGTTCTCCGTTATCATTATTAACAATCTGAACTTTTTCTCCTTGAATTATGTTAGCGGCTTCCATTAAATCTTCATCAATGGTAATACTACCAATATAATTGAGATCTGCACCGGTGCATTTAACTCTATGAATTTTAGATTTTACTACTTGAATTTGCATGTGGTAAAGATAATTAATTTAATGCGATATTGTCTATAAGTCTAATTTCTCCAGCGTAAACCGCTATAAATGCTCTATATTTTTTATTTTTTGCTTTTCGTTTTAAGGGTTTTAATGTGTCAATATCGGCTATAATAAAGTATTCCAATTTTAAAACATCATGGGATTCAAACTGGCTTGATACCCAACTAGTTACTTTATCCGCACTTTTTGTGCCAAATTGTATTTTGGCAGCTTTTAAGGTTTTATAAATAAATGCCGCCGCTTCTTTTTGCTTATCTGTCAGTCTTGTGTTTCTTGAGCTCATGGCCAGCCCATTTTTTTCTCTATGAATCTTACAACCTACAACATGAACAGGCATTTTATATTTGCTTACCAGCTTTTTTATGATTTGTAATTGCTGAAAATCCTTTTCTCCAAAATACGCATTGTCTGGTCTAATAATGTCAAACAATCTTTTAACTACGGTACCAACACCATCAAAATGACCTTGTCTAAACTTACCTTCCATTTCATGTTCAAGTCCATCAAAGTCAAAAGATTGAGATACCGTATTTCCATGATAAATAACCTCGACCGTTGGTGCAAAAACTAAAATATCTTTAGAAATGGATTCCAGTAATTTAATATCATTTTCTAAAGTTCTTGGATATTTTTCAAGATCTTTAGAATTATTAAATTGCGTTGGGTTTACAAATACGCTTACAAAAACCTTCTGGTTATTAGCCAATGCTTCTTCTACCAATGCCAAATGGCCTTTGTGCAAAGCCCCCATGGTTGGAACAAACCCAATGGTTAATTGGTGTGCTTTAAATGCATCAATAACTTCCGTAATTTGTTCTTTATCTGTAAAAATCTGCATAATTTAATAAAAAATTAACGGGTGCAAACTTAAGATTTTACAATCAATCTGCATAAATTTTTGTACTTTTGCGTGTTTTTTATTTTGATTTTTCAAAAAAAACCTAATTATGAAACGTTTCTCATTCACTTTAATCTTAATTAAAATTGAATAAACGGTGCATATAAAAGCAACAAAAACTAACATATGAAAGATAAGAGGATATTGTATGTATCATCTGAAGTAGTACCCTATTTGCCTGAAACAGAAATCTCATCCATGTCATTTGAAGCTCCAAGATTGGTAAATCAGCAAGGCGGACAAATAAGAATATTCATGCCAAGATACGGTAATATTAATGAGAGAAGGCATCAATTGCATGAAGTTATCAGGTTATCTGGAATAAATTTGGTGATCAATGATTTAGATATGCCTCTTATTATCAAAGTTGCCTCTATTCCAAAAGAACGTATTCAGGTTTATTTTATTGATAATGATGAGTATTTTAAAAGAAAAGCTACGTTAACCGATGAAAACGGACAGTTATTTCCTGACAATGATGAACGCGCCATATTTTTTGCAAAAGGCGTTATTGAAACGGTTAAAAAATTAAATTGGTCTCCAGACGTTATACATATTCATGGTTGGTTGGCATCATTATTGCCACTCTATTTAAAAGAATATTTTAAAGACGAGCCGTTGTTTAGTGATAGTAAAATTGTTACCTCTGTGTACAATCAAAGTTTTGATAACACGTTAAATAGAGACTTGTTCAATAAAATAAAATTTGATAACATAGACGAAGACAAAATCAAAATTTTAGAAGTGCCTTCATATAACAACTTAATGAAAATTGCCATCAATCATTCCGATGCATTAATTGTTGGATCCGAAGTCATTCCAAAAGAATTGGAAACGTATTTAAAAGATTCCAAAAAGCCCGTTTTAGAATATAAATATAAAGATGAATTTGGTCAAGCATACACAGAATTTTTAAATTCTCAAGTGTTAATTTAACGTCATTCTCTACCTAATTAAATATGAAAAAAGTATTTCAAGTCCTTAAATTTGCCGGTTTTTTAGCGTTTATATCTTTTATGGCTATTGCTTGCGATCAAGATTTTAACTCTATTGAAAGTGAGGTTATAAACTTAAAAAATTTTAACACAAACCAATCTCAAGCACCCGTTACTTCTTATAACAAAAAGCTAGATTCGCTAACAGTAAGCAATTTAAGCGCCCATTTACTCGGTGTTTTTAATGACCCTGCTTTTGGACAAACAACCGCAAGCATTATAACCCAAATTACACCCACAGAATTTAGCCCTGTTTTTGGGGATAATCCGGTTATTGACTCTGTGGTATTAACCATTTCTTATAATAGTAGATTACTTGCTAATGAGACCGACCCAAATGGAAATGCTTTATATTCTATTAGTGATTCGCTATATGGCAATCAGAGTGCACCTATTAAATTATCCATATACCAAAACAATTTCTTTCTTAGGGATTTTAATCCTACGGCAGATTTAGAAGTTACCCAAAACTATTATTCTCATGGAAACGGATCTATTAATACTACCGACAATTTTGCAGTAATAGAAAGTGGTATCATTAACTTTGATGATTCTAAAGGAGCCTTAATATACGAAAACAACAATTTTATTCCAAGCAGCAGTGCCATTGTTTTAAAAACGTTAGGTACAGACGGGGCTGAAACAACCCAAACCATTGCTCCGGCATTAAGAACTACCCTAAATATTGACTTTTGGAAAGCCGCTATTTTTGATTTAGAAGGTGATGATGTACTAAGTAATGCCAATAATTTTTACGACTATTTTAGAGGCTTATATTTCAAAGCCGAAGCTATTAACGCAGATGGTAGTATGCTTTTATTAGACATATCAGACTCGGGTTCTAACATTACCATTTACTATTCAAACGATCCTTTGGTTGAAGGTGGAGACAGAATTAAAGACACTTATGTGCTAAATTTTAGTGGCAATAAATTAAACCCCGTTATCAATAATTACAATTTGGTGTCTTTACAAAACGGAGATGCCACCAATGGCGACGAGAAGCTTTATTTAAAAGGTGCTGAGGGCTCTATGGCCATCGTTGATATTTTCTCGGGTAATGTAGATTGCAATGGCAGTACAGAAACCGCTCTGGATTGTTTTAAGAAAACCTACAGAGCTGTTGATGAAAATGGCGATTACATTTTAAAAAATGGCGATTTTCTTTTAAAAAGATTGCTTAATGAAGCTCAATTAATTATTTATGAAGACGAAAACATGGCCTTACCTACACAGCCATCTGACAAATATACAGACCCTAAAGACTTCCATAAATACGACAGAATATATGCTTACGACATAAAAAACAACACCCCTTTAATTGATTACACTATTGATCCTTCTACAAATTCTATTAGTCCATTTAATTCCAAATTTATTCATTTAGGGCAAAGAGATACCGATGAAAATGGAATCTCCAAATACAAAATACGAATTACCGAGCATCTCAATAATATTTTACTTAAAGATTCTACAAACACAAAAATAGGGTTGGTACTATCTACCAATGTTAATTATATTTCAAACGCACCCATTTTAAGAAGCAATGACATTGTAACCGGAGTTCCAGCGGCCTCCGTTATTACCCCAAGAGGCACGGTGCTCTATGGCAGCCATGAAAGTGTCCCTGTAGAAAAGAGAATGAGGTTGGATTTATATTTTACAGAAAGCAATACTAACGATTAAACTAATTTGTGGTTTTTTTTAAAAATACCATTTGGTTTTACAATTAGAATGACATTCATCGTATAAAGTAGAGACTTTATATAATATTTGTCATTATTTATTATTTATTTTTCATATTTGTCCCCGCTATTAATAACCCAATCAAAATTAATTACTTATGTGTGGAATTGTAGGATATATTGGACCAAGAGAAGCTTACCCAATTATTATAGAAGGATTAAAAAGACTTGAATACCGAGGATACGATAGTGCAGGTATTGCATTATTTGATGGATCTGAACTTAAGGTTTGTAAAACCAAAGGCAAAGTTGTAGACCTTGAAGCTAAGTTATATAAAGAGATTTCAAGTAACGGATCTATTGGTATTGGTCATACAAGATGGGCCACCCATGGGGTTCCCAATGATGTAAACTCACATCCACATTATTCCAATTCAGGAAATTTAGTCATCATTCACAACGGTATCATTGAAAACTATGATGCCCTTCGTAAAGAATTAATCAAAAGAGGCTACGTTTTTAAATCTGATACTGATACTGAAGTATTGGTTAACCTTATTGAAGAGGTAAAAAAACAAGAAGATGTAAAACTGGGCAAAGCTGTTCAAATAGCCTTAAACCAGGTTGTTGGCGCCTACGCTATTGCTGTTTTTGATAAAACACAACCAAATGAAATTGTTATTGCTCGATTAGGTAGCCCATTGGCCATTGGTGTTGGTAAAGACGAATTTTTTATAGCCAGTGATGCCTCTCCTTTTTTAGAATACACAAAAAATGCCATTTATTTAGAAGATGAAGAAATGGCTATCATCCGATTAAATAAAGACATCAAAATCAGAAAAATAAAAGATGACTCCTTAGTTGATCCATACGTTCAAGCCCTTAAAATGAATCTGGATCAAATAGAAAAAGGTGGCTTTGAACATTTTATGCTTAAAGAAATTTATGAGCAACCCAGAGCCATTACAGATACCTATCGCGGAAGATTAAACAGGGAAGAAGCCATTATAAAAATGTCTAGTGTTGAAGACAACATGAAAAAGTTCCTGGCTGCCGATAGAATTATTATTGTAGCATGTGGTACTTCTTGGCATGCCGGTTTAGTGGCAGAATATATTTTTGAAGACTTAGCAAGAATTCCTGTTGAAGTAGAATATGCCTCCGAATTTAGATATAGAAACCCCATTATTACAGAAAAAGATGTGGTGATCGCCATTTCACAATCTGGTGAAACGGCCGATACTTTAGCAGCCATTAAATTAGCAAAATCAAAAGGAGCCTTTGTTTTTGGCGTTTGTAATGTTGTTGGTTCATCCATAGCACGAGAAACCCATGCCGGTGCATACACACATGCTGGCCCAGAAATTGGTGTAGCATCAACCAAGGCTTTTACAACTCAAATTACCGTTTTATCATTAATTGCGTTACGTTTGGCCAGAGCCAAAGGCACCATTTCAAGTTCAGATTTTCGTCAACATTTGCTTGAATTTGAAATGATTCCTAAAAAAGTAGAAAAAGCTTTAGAAGCCGATGAACACATTAAAAAAATTGCAAACATCTATAAAGACGTTCACAACTTTTTATATTTAGGCAGAGGTTATAATTTTCCAGTAGCCCTTGAAGGCGCTTTAAAACTTAAAGAAATATCTTATATACATGCCGAAGGCTATCCAGCTGCCGAAATGAAACATGGCCCCATTGCGTTAATTGATGAGAACATGCCAATTGTTGTTATTGCAACAAAAAAAGGTCACTATGAAAAAGTAGTGAGTAACATTCAAGAAATTAAGTCAAGAAAAGGTAAAATCATTGGTATTGTTACCGAAGGTGATGTTGACGTGAGAGCATTAGCAGACCATGTTATTGAAGTTCCAGAAACTTTAGAGTTTCTATCGCCTTTATTAACGACCATTCCGTTACAGCTATTATCGTATCATATAGCTGTATTATTAGGAAAGAACGTCGACCAACCTAGAAATTTAGCAAAATCAGTTACGGTGGAATAGCTTTTAGGTAAGTTTTGTATCAACTTTTACTAAATAATTTCATTTCAATTTGCAAAAATCACAAAAAAACTACCTATTTTTACTTATAATGTAATTAAATATTGGGTTTTTTGACATAATATCTTATGCGTGCATAAGTTTTTTGTCATTTATGCAAAACATACCTATAATATTTTTTATATTGGCAATCTAAAAAATAAACTAATTCTTGTAAATGAAAACAATTCTCCCCTTTTTATTGTTATTGTTTTGTGGGTTTTCTTACTCACAAACCACTATTTCCGGATCTGTTGTTGATGATAGCAATCAACCAATACCAGGAGCCAACATTATTGTGTTAGGTACTTCAACAGGAACTGTTACAGATTTTGATGGTAATTTTACCCTCAAAGCTAATTTAAATCCTCCTTTTGCTCTGCAGGCAAGCAGTGTGGGTTTTCAAACGGTAACAGAGCAAATCACTACTAATAACCAAACCGTTAATTTTGTTCTCACAGAAGGAACCTCATTGGATGAAGTTGTTGTTTCGGCATCCAGAACACCCGAACGTATTTTTGAATCGCCTGTAACTGTTGAACGTATCGGTCTGAAAGAAATTAAAAGCACCGCCTCTGTTGATTTTTACGATGGCCTAGAAAATCTTAAAGGTGTAGACGTAAACACCAACAGTTTAACCTTTAAATCTGTTAACACGCGTGGTTTTGCAACCTTTGCAAACAACCGTTTTATGCAATTGGTAGATGGTATGGACAATTCAACACCAGCCTTGAACTTCCCTATAGGAAATTTAGTTGGTATGATTGAAACAGACGTTCAAAGCGTAGAGCTATTACCAGGTGCATCATCCGCTCTATACGGAGCCAATGCTTTTAACGGAATACTCTTTATGCGAAGCAAAAACCCTTTTGAGCACCAAGGCATTAGTGCTTTCTACAAACAGGGAATTACTTCCCAAAAAGCTGCTGGCGATAATGAATATACTGATTTTGGTGTGAGAATGGCACATAAATTTAGCAATAAATTTGCCGCCAAAATTAATTTTGGGTATTTAAAAGGAACCGATTGGGCTGCTACTAACGAAGCTGACAAAACAAATATTGGAGGTAGTCGTGCAAACATAGACTATGATGGCATTAACGTTTATGGAGATGAAGTCTCTACAAATCTTAAAGTTGTTAAAGAAAGTGAAACATTTTTAGCTCAACTAGCAGCAGCAGGAGGAAGTCCAGCAGCAGTAAGTTTAGTCCCTGACGTTGTAGTCTCTAGAACTGGTTATAACGAACAAGACTTAACAAATTATAATGCAGAGAGCATTAAAGCAGACTGGGGCTTATATTATAGGCCTTTTGAAAACGACTTCGAAATTCAATATGTTGGAAAGGTTGGCACAGGAACAACCATATACCAAGGAACCAACAGATACACCATTGATGGCTTTTTTCAACAACAACACAAATTAGAAATAAAAAATGATAATTTCTTTTTAAGAGGTTATGTTGTAGCTGATAAAGCTGGAGATTCTTATGACATGGTATTTACAGGAGTGAATATTAACCGAGCCTGGAAAGATGACAATACTTGGTTTGGACAATATACTGGCGCTTATATCACTGCGACACTCAGTGGAGCAACCGATGAGCAAGCACATGCCGCAGGAAGAGCTACAGCAGACACTGGTCGTTATTTACCTGGTTCTCCTGAGTTTATATCAGCTTTTAATAGAAGTATAAACGACCCCGATTTAACAACAGGTTCCAAATTTCAGGATGCATCAAAATATTATCATGCCGATGCTAATTATAATTTGAGTCATTTAATCGATTTTGCCGAAATTCAGGTAGGAGGATCTTTCAGAAAATACAGTCTAAATTCTTCAGGAACTATATACACAGATTTAGAAGGGCCTATTGACTATTCAGAATTTGGAATGTATACTCAAATTCAAAAAAGTTTTGAATTAAGTGAATCTTTAGAATTAAAACTTACAGGTTCTGTGCGTTATGATAAATCTGAATTTTTTGATGGTTTTGTATCACCGAGAATATCTGCGGGTTTAACAGTAAACAAAAATCATAATATTAGAGCTTCTGTACAAACTGGCTTTAGAAACCCAACCACTCAAGATCTTTTTATTGGTCTAGATGCTGGTAGAGCCGTTTTAGTTGGATCTGCACCAGAAAATTTAGACAGATGGTCTAGAACTTATACTGTAGGTGATTCGAGATCAGCGTTTGATTTAAGTCAGGCTTCACAATCTCTAGGACAGCCAACATCAATAACCCGTACAGGAGCTGAAGCATATAATAATTCTTATACCGCAAGCTCAGCACTAGCCTTAGCTGCTACAGGAGACCCTTCAGTTTTAGAAATTGCAAACCCAAGCCTAATAAAACCAGAACAAGTAACTTCTGCCGAGGTAGGTTATAGAGGTAAGTTTAGCCACTTAATTGTAGATTTTAGTGCTTATTATAATAGTTACCAAGATTTTATTTCTCAAGAAGTTGTTGTTTCTCCATTATATGGAACTGTTGGCGATAATTCATTATCTGTTTTAGCATTAGCAAATGGAGATACTCAAACATTTAGTACATATACTAACTCAGAAGCTAATGTAAACTCTTATGGGGCTTCCATTGGTTTGTCTACTAAAATATTAAAAGATTTTGACTTAAGCGCTAATTACACTTACGCAAAACTGGATTTTGATAATGACAGATTTCCTGATTTTGCAACAAATTTTAACACTCCAGAACATAAATTTAAAGCCTCTTTTGGAAACGAAAATTTGTTCGATAATTTTGGTTTTAACGTCTCTTACAGATTTAGCGATGACTACTTTTGGGAAGCAACTTTTGGAAATGGAGTCGTGCCTGAAATACACACCGTTGATGCACAAATTAATCTTAGAGTTCCTAGTTTAAAATCTACTTTTAAAGCAGGAGGAACAAATCTTACCGGCAAAGAATACTTTACAGCGTTTGGAACAGGGTTTATAGGATCTATGTACTATGTATCTTGGACAATAAATAATTTATAAGATGAAAACAATGAAAACAAAATATTTCTTCTGGTTCCTATTCGTAATATTTATAGGATTTACAGCATGTAACGATATTGAAGATGTTTTAGCAGATAATAATATTGAAACCACAGAGCTCTTACCCGAATTAACCTCTGGCACAGCCGATTTTACTAAATATGTGGCTATTGGTGCCTCTTTTACAGCAGGCTATACAGACAATGCCCTATTTGTGGCTAGCCAAGAAAATTCTTTTCCAAACATTATGGCCAAAGAATTTGCAAAAATTGGTAGTGGTTCATTTAACCAGCCATTAACGAATGATAATTTTGGTGGCTTAGCCGTTGGCGGCACACGAATTGCAGATCCAAGACTTGTTTTTGGAGGGGCAGGACCAGTGCCCTTAGAAAGCCTTGTTGGCCCTGTTACCGTAACCACAGATATTGCTCTTAACAACCCTACAGGACCTTTTAATAATTTAGGGGTTCCTGGCGCCAAAAGCTTTCACTTAATTGCTCCCGGATTTGGTAATTTGGCCAATTTCCCTGCGGCAGCAAATCCTTACGCTGTACGTTTAACCGGGAACTCTCCAAATGCCTCTGTGTTAGAATTAGCCATGGCACAAAGCCCAACATTTTTTACACTTTCTGAAGTGGGTGGCAATGATGTTTTAGGGTATGCCACGTCTGGTGGTGATGGTTCAAACCCTATTACGGATACAGCAACTTTTGATTTTGCTTTTAACACCTTAGTAACCACCTTAACTTCTGGAGGTGCCAAAGGTGTTGTTACCAATGTACCATACATTACAGATTTACCACATTTTACAACGGTTCCTTACAATCCATTAAGCCCAAATAATCCAAGTTTTGGTCCTTTAATTCCCACTTTAAATGGGGTGTTTGGACAATTAAATCAGGTGTTTGCTTTTTTACAAGTTCCTGAAAGATCTGTAGTTTTTTCAACAACTGAAGCAAGTCCAGTGGTCATTAAAGACGAAACATTAACCAATCTATCTGCTCAAATTGCAGGTGTTTTAAATGCAAGTCCTACCTTTCCCGCTTTTGTGCAAAGTTTTGGTTTACCAGCACAAGCAGCACCACTTGTGGCCAATTTATTCGGAACTATTTATGGTCAAACACGACAAGCTACCGAAGACGATTTATTGGTTTTACCTAGTAGCTCAGTAATTGGCACCGTAAACACAACAACGTTTGCCTTTTTATTAAGCCAAGGCTTACCCCAAGCTTTAGCTGGTCAGTTTTCGGTTGAAGGTGTTACAAATCCTTTAGAAGATAAATGGGTGTTATTGCCAAGTGAACAATTAGAGATTAAAACAGCAACCGATGCTTATAACACAACCATTGAAAGCGTGGCTAACTCCAATGCCAATGTTGCTTTAGTTGATTTAAATAGCATTCTTGATGAGGCTTCTACAACAGGCATCTCCTATAATAATTTTACACTTAATACCAACTTAGTAACTGGTGGTGCCGTTAGTTTAGACGGTATTCATTTAACCGCAAGAGGCTATGCGTTTATGGCCAATAAATTTTTAGAAGCCATTGATGCTGCTTTTGGCTCAAATTTTAAAGAATCAGGAAATGTAGCTAATATTGGTGATTACCCAACTAATTACCCTCGTGTTATTCCATAATTTCAAATAAAAATACCGTTACTAAACGCCTTTAAGTCAAAGGCGTTTTTTTATGGTTAAAAAAGAAAAAAACCACTTTTATTTTAAATTAAAACATCTATCTTTGCACGCGAAAACATCATGCGTTTTCATACAATTAAATCGCATAATATTAAACATATAAGCAATGGCTAAAGTTACAGGTAAGGTTGCACAAATCGTAGGTCCGGTTATCGATGTTGAATTCGGAGCTGGTTCAGAACTTCCAAAAATTTATGATTCATTAGAAATTAAAAGACCTGATGGCTCTTTACTAGTATTAGAAGTACAATCCCACATTGGTGAAGATACCGTGCGTACGATTGCCATGGATTCGTCTGATGGTTTAAGTAGAGGAACTGAAGTTACAGCAACTGGAGCGCCTATTCAAATGCCTATTGGTGAAGATGTTTATGGCCGTTTATTTAACGTTATTGGAGATGCTATTGATGGTCTTGGTAATTTACCTAAAGCAGGAAATGCTGGGCTACCCATTCACCGTCAAGCTCCTAAATTTGAAGATTTATCAACCTCAACGGAAGTTTTATTTACCGGTATTAAAGTTATTGATCTAATTGAACCTTACGCTAAAGGTGGGAAAATTGGTTTATTTGGTGGTGCCGGTGTTGGTAAAACCGTATTGATTCAGGAGTTAATTAACAACATTGCTAAAGGTCATGGTGGTCTTTCAGTATTTGCAGGGGTTGGAGAAAGAACAAGAGAAGGAAATGACCTTTTAAGAGAAATGCTTGAATCTGGCATTATTAAATATGGTAAAGACTTCATGCACTCTATGGAAGAAGGCGGATGGGATTTATCCAAAGTAGATAAAGCTGGCATGAAAGAATCAAAAGCAACCTTTGTTTTTGGACAGATGAACGAACCTCCAGGAGCTCGTGCTCGTGTAGCGCTTTCTGGTTTAACGATTGCTGAATATTTCCGTGATGGTGCTGGTGAAGGTCAAGGAAAAGACGTGCTTTTCTTTGTAGATAACATTTTCCGTTTTACACAAGCGGGTTCTGAGGTGTCTGCGTTATTGGGTCGTATGCCATCTGCAGTAGGTTACCAACCAACCTTAGCAACCGAAATGGGTGCGATGCAAGAGCGTATTACTTCAACTAAAAGAGGATCAATTACCTCTGTACAAGCGGTTTACGTGCCCGCAGATGATTTAACAGATCCTGCACCTGCTACTACTTTCGCCCACTTAGATGCTACCACGGTATTATCTCGTAAAATTGCTGAGTTAGGTATTTATCCTGCGGTAGACCCTTTAGATTCTACATCACGTATTTTAACCGCTGATATTTTAGGTAACGAGCATTACGCTTGTGCGCAACGTGTAAAAGAGTTATTACAAAAATACAAACAACTTCAAGATATTATTGCTATTCTTGGTATGGAAGAACTTTCTGAAGAAGATAAATTAGCCGTTTCAAGAGCAAGACGTGTTCAACGTTTCTTATCTCAACCTTTCCATGTTGCAGAACAATTTACTGGGATTCCTGGAGTTTTGGTTGATATTAAAGAAACCATTAAAGGGTTTAATATGATTATGGATGGTGAATTAGATCACTTACCAGAAGCTGCCTTTAACCTTAAAGGAACTATTGAAGAAGCTATTGAAGCTGGAGAAAAAATGTTGACTGAAGTGTAATTCAATTGACAAATTATCAATTATAAAAAAGATGTACTTAGAAATTGTATCACCAGAAGCAACCTTATTTAGTGGAGAAGTAGACTCTATTGCAGTTCCAGGGGTTAATGGAGTCTTTGAAATGCTTAAAGATCACGCTCCCATTGTATCCTTACTTAAAGAAGGATTTGTAAAGATTTCTGGAAATATAACTTTAAAAGAAGACGTTCAAGATAAATTTTCTAAAGGTGAAAAAAACACCACGTTATTGAAAATAAATTCAGGAACTATAGAAATGAAAGGCAATAAAGTTATTGTATTGGCCGATTAAACACACATATCTACAAAATACATTAAAAGCTTCAAGTAATCCTTGAGGCTTTTTTTATTATATCCTTTTGGTCTTTATAAAAAACAATGGAACCATTTACTTTCACAAAAAATGTTTTTACACAATTTTTTTCCAATTCTTAATTAAGAGAATACTACATACAACGGTTAAAGTACTGAGCCCAATAGCCTCCATTGTTTTTCCATAGATAAAATAGCCTGTAGCGAATAAAAAACTGTAAGTTCCTATGATAGCCAGAAAGAAAGCTAGTATTTTAAACCCAATGTTTTTAAATTTACTCTCATCGCCATATACCAAATTTTCAAAAGATTTTAACGTTTCCTTGTCACTTTGTTTGGTTAAAAACGTCACCATTATCCAACCAATGGTTGTTATTAAAACGCCTAAAACAAGTTGTAAATGGCCTGCTATTTCAAACCATGGTGTTGCCAGTTTTCCGTTTACAAAAAAGATAATGGCTATGATAAAAGAAATGACCATAGCAGCTATTTCGCTAAACGGATTAATCCGTCTCCAAAACCAACGCATGATAAATAATAACCCTGTTCCTGCGCCTATTTGTAATAATAAATCAAAAACGTCTTTAGCCGATTTTATATAAAAAGAAAACAATGCCGCACAAAGCATTAATAACACGGTAGAAACTCTTCCAACGAATACTTTTTGTTTTTCTGTAGCCGATTTATGGATAAACCTTCCATAAAAATCATTTACAATATATGAACTTCCCCAATTTAACTGAGTTGAAATGGTACTCATAAACGCTGCAATTAATGAGGTAAGAACAAGCCCGATTAAGCCCGCTGGCAAATACGTCATCATGGCAGCGTATGCCACGTCATGTCCTTGCATTTCAGGCGTTAAATTTGGAAATGCAACTGCAATGCTGTCTAAGGTTGGAAACATGATTAAAGATGCCAGTCCTACCAAAATCCATGGCCATGGTCTTAAAGCATAGTGTGCAAAATTAAAAAACAAGGTTGCCCAAGTGGCATTTTTTTCGTCTTTTGCGGCTAACATTCGTTGTGCAATATAACCGCCGCCGCCTGGCTCTGCTCCAGGATACCAAGTGCTCCACCATTGCACTGCAAATGGAATAATCAATAGTGTTATTAAGGCTTCAGAATTAGTGAAATCTGGTAATATATCAAGCTTTCCTACAACATTTTCATGGGTTAATAGCCTTGATAACCCTCCTATTTCTGGAAGATTTATAACGTATATTGTAGCCCAAATAGATCCAGCCATAGCTATAATAAACTGCATAAAATCGGTAAACAAAACACCTTTTAAACCTCCTAATGAAGAATAAACAACCACAATAATGGAGGCATACAACAAGGTTTCTTCTTGAGAAATTCCTAATAAAATATTAGCAATTTTTGAACCTGCCAAACAAACGCCTGCCATGGTAATGACGTTAAAAATAACGCCTAAATAAATGGCTCTGAAACCTCTTAAAAATCCTGCAGATTTTCCTGAATATCGCAATTCATAAAATTCTAAATCGGTTGAAATACCCGATTTTCGCCAAAGCTTTGCATAAAAAAACACGGTTAGCATGCCTGTAAGCAACATAGCCCACCAAACCCAATTGCCCGATACGCCATTTTTCCTTACCAGTTCTGTTACCAATCCAGGGGTGTCTGCTGCAAAGGTTGTAGCTACCATAGAGACACCTAATAACCACCATGGCATATTTCTACCTGACAAGAAAAACTCTGTTGCATTTTTTCCTGCTTGTTTTGAAACCCAGACACCTATGAATAGGGTTAGTAAAAAGAAAACAATAATGATTGCAAAGTCTATTGTAGATAACTGTACCATGGATAATTTAATTAGGGTTGGTGTTCAAACTCAAAATTTCCCAATCTTGATCATTAGAACGGTATGAATATAATGGTTTAAATCCAACCGCATGATGTGCATTCATGGATCTGTTATTTTTTTTATCAACTTCTGTGATTATCAGATCAAACGTATGCTGCATCTGCCGTTTCATAAATTCATACAATCCTCTAAAAATCCCTTGTTTTCTATATGACTTATCAACACAAATTTGCCCCATAACAATATAGGAAACATCAAGCGGTAAATTCTTTTCAATGTTTTCAAACATGGGATTTAATAGTTCTATATCCTTTCTAAAGTTCTTTGCCATACTTAATGCATACCCAACAACTTTACCTTCATAAACGGCGATACTGTGTGCACAAGCGTTGTTCATGGTTTTTATTAACTCAAAATCATGATGTACGGTAAGAAATCCTTCCCTTGATCGTTCTTTTTCAGTAATAGCAAATGATAAATTTTTACGTTGAAGTTCCAGAATTTGATAAAGTTCTACGTTAGTATCAGCTGTTTTATAAATAATGTTTGACATTACAATTACACCTTTTTAATCACATTAGTTACAATGCCCCAAATAATAAAATCGTTTTCTTCGGTAATTTTAATCGGGTTGTAATTGGGGTTTTCTGGTTGTAACCATACACCATCGTGTTCTACTCTTAACCTTTTTACTGTAAATTCTCCATCCAGAAAACAAACTGCAATTTTATTGTTTGCAGGCTCTAAACTTCTATCAATAATCAATAAATCATTATCATCTAATCCGGCGCCTATCATGGATTGTCCGCTAACCCGTGCATAAAATGTAGAAAGTTTATTTTTAACAAGGATATTATCTAAAGACAACCGTTCTTGCTTAAAATCTTCTGCGGGCGAAGGAAATCCTGCAGATATGCCTGTGTTAAAAAAAACTGCCCCTGAATCTTTTGATAATTCCGGGGTGAAAAATGTTAAATTTAATGGTGCTTTTACTTGCATTTTACGGTTATAATATCGTTAATATTGGTGGTATATCTGGGCGTTAATCGTTCTTGGCGCATTTTCCAGGTACGTTTTAAATCTTGATTCCCTAGTTTTATCTTATAGTCTCTGTACTTCATATTCAATTTATCTATCATCTGCATTAATGGCTGGTGCTTTGGATTTTCGTGTTCAAACAAATCCAGTTGATGGTTGTTTGTTGGCACTATTCCTGTAACAATAACGCCTGCTCGTTTGTATTTTATACCCGTTTTAAAAAGAGACGTAACGGCTTGCACGGCACATTTGCTTATAATTAAAGATGAATTGGTGGCATATGGTAAACTTACCATGGTGCTTGCTCTGTGTTGTTCTAAATCTATTTTGTGCCTGTCGCTACTTAATATAACCATAACCATGTGGCAACTGGATTGTTGTTTTCTAAGCTTTTCTGCGCAACTGGTGGCAAAGGTAGAAATGCGTTCTTTAATATTATCAATATCTGAAAATGTGTACTCAAAACTTCGTGTCGTAGCAATAGCATGTTTGTTTTTAATTTCATCTAATTTTAGCGTAGGAATGGCTTCTAAGTCTTTTTTTAATTTCCATTCAGTAATAGAAAAATTTTTCAAAACCCATTCATCAGGAAGTTGGACAAAATCAAAAGCCGTATGGCAATTTTTAAGTATTAATCGTTTACTGAGTCTTCTGCCAATACCCCAAACATCTTCAATTTTCATCCATTTTAAGGCTTTGATACGTTTCTCCTCGGAATCAATCACGTAAACACCTTTGGTTTTTTCTGGAAATTTTCTTGCTATTTTATTAGCCACTTTACTCAAGGCTTTTGTTGGTGCTATGCCAACACAGGTTGGTATGCCTGTCCATTTTAAAATACGTGTTCTTATTTGAATACCATAATCTTCAAAATTATAGTTGTCAAAACCCTTAAATTGCAAAAAAGCTTCATCAATACTATACACTTCTGTATCTGGTGAAAATTGCTCTAAAATTTTCATAACCCGATTACTCATATCACCATAGAGTGGGTAATTTGAAGAAAATACTTGAATGTTATGGTCTTTACAAAATGCTTCCCACTTAAAAATAGGAGCTCCCATGGGCAACCCAAGAACCTTTGCTTCATCACTGCGTGAAATAACACAACCATCATTATTGCTTAAAATAGCCATGGGTTGATGGCGCAAACTAGGGTTAAAAACCCGCTCACAAGAGGCATAAAAATTGTTACAATCTACTAAGGCGTACATGAAAGTAAAGATACATGAAAGTGCTTAAAATTATTTTAAATTTTAAAAATTAACTATTAAATAGCCTGATTGTTAAAAAAGTTTCCTGCTTTTTATAATGGTAAAACCATTGCGTTTATAAGTTACTTTGGTTCCATTGGCACAAAAATCGTAAGAACCTCTATCCTTGTCTTCAGAGGCAGATAGCAATAAAACATCTTCTAACTCGCATTGATAGTCTTTGGCAACTTTTTGTTTTATATGGCTTATGGTGGCCCGTCCTTTTTTTAATTGGGTTTGGATATTATTATCTAAAACAGGTTCTGTAAAATCCAGAGCGACATTACATTTTTTATCTGGAACGGGTTTTTCCAAATCTATATACTCCCAGGTATAATCGGCTTTCAGTAAAATACGTCTTCCATCATCTATTTTTACAATATGATTATTTTGAGAAAAGCCAATGCTTGTTATAAAAAACAATAAAAGAAGTGACGTAGTTTTCATAATGAATGGAAATATTTAGGTGTTCCAAAAATACATTTTTTAATGAGAAAAAGAAGAAACTATTCTTCTAAAAGAAACCGTATTAATTACCTAAAACCAAATCATAAGCCATTCTTAATTTCTTGACTATAATCTCGATTTCTTCTTCGTTTAAGTCTCCAAAACCGAAACGGATACAACACGTGCTTTTATCTTGATACAAAATTGTTTTTGGAAGGAATAAATCATTTTTATAGGCTTGCTCCGCTAACTTGACTAAAGATATTTGTGGTTCAAAACGCAACCATAAGGCTAAACCTCCTGATGGTTTTTCCCAAAACACGTGTTGCTTAAAAATTTTGGTAAGACATTTACATAAAAAATCTCGACGTTGTTTATAAATGATGATGTTTTTCTTAATCAATCGGTGTATTTCTCCTTCATAAATAAGCTCTGACAGCATTTGCTCTTGAATTAAATCGCCTTGCCTATCCAATAGTTTTAAATAGTTTTTAGCTTCAGAAATTAAATTCTCTGGTGCTATTACAAACCCTGTTTGAAAACTAGGAAATAACGATTGTCCTAGCTTTCCTAAATAAATAATAACGCCATTGGCGTCTGAACTAGCCATAGGCAACATGGCAGAGCCATCAAACTGAAAATCGTAATCAAAATCGTCTTCAATAATGGCAAACTGATACGCTTTAGCAAGTTGCATTAGTTGTAAACGCCTATCAGCACTAAGAGTTTTAGTAGTTGGATAATGCCTATGAGCACACACATAAATACAACGAATGGTGTGTTTTGTAAAATGCTTCCTAATGTATTCTACATCTATACCATCATCATCTATTGGAATTGTTTTAATACTTGCACCCGATTGTTGAAAAATCATATTGGCGGCATAGTTGCTTAATTTACCAACTAAAATGGTATCCTTAGGTTTTAATAGTAATTGAGAAACTATATACAAACTCATTTCTGTGCTTCTTGTACTCATTAAATGATGGGATTTAATATGAAATCCGCGTGTGGCATTTAAATAGTTGCATAGTTGAATTTCAAAAACAGAATAAGAAGATGGCGATGCTTGATTCCATTTTGAAATTAAAGATTTTCGCTTCATGGTAGCACTATACCATTTTGAAAATTGATGTGTAGGATGCAATCTCAAATCTGGTTGCCCATCATTAATACTGTATTTACTTTGATTAAGTTCGTATGTAGAAGCCAAATTTAAAGAAGGTTGAAAGGAAAAACCTGTTGTTTTAGAATATTCGTGCACTTGGTCAATTGGGTGAGACGTTGCTTTAATAGCTGCCGTTTTTTGTTCTGGAACTAAAACAAAAGTTCCTTTATTGGGTATAATTTCTACCCAACCTTGCGAGGCTAATTCATCATAAATAGCAACAACCGTATTTCTATTTATATGAAATAATTGACTAAAAGTGCGCGTGCCTGGTAAACTAGTCCCTTCTATTAAATATCCGCGTTGAATAGCATTAATAATTTGCTGAGCAACTTGAATATAAACAGCTGTTGAAATAGATTTTTCTAGATGAATTAATTGCTTTAAAAGTATGTTAACCGGACTATTCATTATTTTATTACTGGACTACTTAACTGGTCCAGAAAGTTACGAATTTTGCAGCATAAAAAATCTGTTTATTTCTTAGTATGAAAAACATCTATATTGTAGCTTTTTCACTGTTGATTTCTATCATTGTAAAGGCTCAAAACAAACCCATTGTAGAACAAGATTCTGTAAGAGAGCAATTAAAAGAAGTCATTATTAACTCCAGCAGAATTGATTTACCCTTTTTAGAAAATTCCAGAACCATAACTATCATTACTTCAAAGGACATTAAACAAAGTGCCGCCACAAACGTTGCAGATTTATTGCAGCAATTTGCAGGCGTAGATATAAGACGCCGTGGAACCTCTGGTATGCAAGCCGATTTATACATTCGTGGTGGTAGTTTCGATCAAACTTTACTTCTTATTGATGGTATTAAAGTAGAAGATGCCCAAACAGGACATCATACCATGAATATGGCCTTGCCCATTGAAGTTATTGAACGTATAGAAATTATTAAAGGCCCAGCCGCTAGGGTTTTTGGGCAAAATGCCTTTACGGGTGCTATTAATATTGTAACTAAAAAAAATCAGGAAAATTTGATGTCTTTAGGCATTCAGGCTGGTTCTTATGGGCAAAAAAATGCCTCGGTAACATCTGCAAGCAACTTAAAAAACTCATCTCATTTAGTTGATGTTTCAAGAAATATTTCTGATGGCTACCGGTTTAACACCGATTATGATAACCAAAATTATTTTATAAAAAGCACTTTTAATAAAAACGCTTTGCCTATTGATATGATTACCTCGTTTTCTGAACGCAAATTTGGGGCTAATGGTTTTTATGCAAGCCCTGCAGCCATTAATCAATATGAAGAAACACAAACCAGTTTGGTTGGATTTTCATCCCAGATTAAAAACGAAAAACTTACGCTAAAACCCCGTTTGTACTGGAGACGAAATCAAGATGAATATGTTTTTGTGCGCCAAGACCCTTCTATTTTTAGAAATCTTCATCAAACTAATAAAGTAGGGGCTGAAATTAATATGGAATACCGTTCGCATTTAGGCGTAACAGGTTTTGGTGTTGATATGGCCAAAGCGTACTTATCCAGCAACAATTTAGGACAACGCAACCGTTTTATGACCACCGTATTTTTTGAACATTTGTTTAAACTCGCCCACGATAAATTGGATATTACCCCAGGCGTTGCCATTAATTATTTCTCAGATTTTAAATTTCATGCCTTTCCTGGATTGGATATTGGCTACCGGATAAATGAAACGCTAAAGGTTTATGGAAACATCGGTTATACTTATAGAATTCCAACCTATACAGATTTATTTTACAGCGATCCAGCCACGGTTGGCGACGAAAATTTAGATCCAGAAGAGGCCATTGCCCAAGAATTAGGTTTAAAATACAACACCAAAAATTTTAGCGCCTCCATAGCTTTGTTTAACAGAGACGCTAATAAACTTATTGATTATGTAAAAGAAAATGTTGACGACCGCTGGCAAGCCACCAATATTAGAAAATTAAACACCAAGGGTTTTGAGTTGAATACCGATGTGAATTTTAATCTAGGTTCGTTCACTCAATTATTAAATCTTTCTTACTCCTTTTTAGAAGATGATGTAAAAGATTTAAATGTAAATTTTTCAAGATATTCCATTAATTCCCTAAAACATCACGTTACATCCAGATTAAGCACCCAATTTACAAACAAGTTGTCTCAAAACATAGTTTACAAATATGCCCAAAGAACTAATGGAGATAGCTATGCTGTGGTGGATGCTAGCCTAAATTTAAATCTTAAACCGTTTGAAATATTTATCATGGCCAATAATATTTTTAATACAGAATATACCGAAACCAACTTAGTGCCCATGCCAAAAGGCAATATGCTTTTCGGGCTTACATACCATTTTAAATAATCTTCGCTTTTTTGTAACAAAAAAATAGTTTAAAACACCAATAGTTAAAATTAATTTTTAGTATTGTAAAACTGTTTTTAAAGTTTTACAATACATGAAATTATTAGATGTTTTAATATGTTAGATTGGTTCTTAAATTTAGGGTTGTTTTCTCAAATTTATTGGGGCATTGCTTTAATTGCTTCTTTAATATTTGTTTTCATAATCGTTTTCACGTTTATTAGTGGCGATACAGACGGATTAGATACAGATGCAGAAATAGAAACCGATACCGGTATTGGTTTTCAGTTTATAACCTTTAAAAATCTGATAGGATTCTTTACCATTTTTGGTTGGAGCGGTATTACTTGTATTGACGCAGCACTATCAAAACCGCTTACCGTAATTATCTCTTTTATATGTGGGTTAATTATGATGGGCATTATGGCTGCGATGTTTTTTTACATGAAAAAACTTAACCACAGTGGCTCCTTAGACTTTAAAAATGCCATTGGTGCCGTTGGTGAAGTTTATCTTACTATTGGAGCAAAACGATCTTCTTTAGGTAAGGCGCATGTAAGAATTCAAGGAGCCTTAAGAGAACTTGAAGCCCTGACCGACTCTGAAACAGATTTAAAATCTGGGAGTGTCATTTCAGTAAAAGATGTTACCCAAAACGGAATTTTAATTGTAGAACAACTTAACAACTAATTTATGATATCACTTATTACCCAAGACGCCTTTAGTTTCGGACTTCCAATAACCATTATTGCAGCAGTTCTTTTTGTATTTGTGTTTTTTGTTATCCTTATTAGGCGCTACAAACGTTGTCCTTCTGATAGAATTTTAGTGGTTTACGGTAAAGTTGGTGGTGGCCAATCAGCTAAATGTATTCATGGTGGTGCTGCTTTTATAATTCCTGTTTTTCAAGATTATGAATTTCTAGATTTAACCCCAATGTCTATTGAAGTTAACTTAATTAGCGCTTTAAGTAGGCAAAACATTCGTGTTAATGTGCCCTCTCGTTTTACTATTGGTGTTTCAACAGAACCAGGTATTATGCAAAATGCTGCAGAACGTTTATTGGGTTTAGGCTTACAAGATGTTCAAGAGTTAGCTAAAGAAATTATTTTTGGTCAATTACGTTTAGTGGTTGCTTCTATGGATATTGAGGAAATCAATTCAGATAGAGATAAATTCTTAACTAATATCTCTCAAAGTGTAGAATCTGAATTGAAAAAAGTAGGATTAAAACTTATCAACGTAAACATCACCGATATTGTAGATGAATCTGGATATATTGAAGCACTTGGTAAAGAAGCTGCAGCACATGCTATAAATGCCGCACGTAAATCGGTTGCCGAAAAAAATCGTGATGGCTCTATTGGCGAAGCCAACGCGGTACAAGACCAAAGAACTCAAGTTGCAGCCGCCGATGCTCAAGCTGTCGAAGGAGAAAACAAAGCTAAAATAGCTGTAGCTAATTCAGATTCTTTGCGAAGACAACGTGAAGCCGAAGCCGAACGTGTTGCAATAGCTTCAGAAAAAGTTCAAGCAGCAAAAGCGTTAGAAGAATCTTATGCTGCAGAACAACAAGCTGAAACAGCAAGAGCTGAACGTGAGCGATCTTCTCAACTAGCTGATGTTATTGTCCCTGCTGAAATTGATAAACGTAAAGTTGAAATTGATGCCGAAGCTGAAGCTGAAAATATTAGAAGAATTGCAAAAGGACAAGCAGATGCTATTTTATTCAAAGCTCAAGCCGAAGCACAAGGTTTATATGAAATACTAACCAAACAGGCCGCTGGTTTAGACCAAATTGTAAAAGCCGCTGGCAATAACTCGAAAGATGCCGTGTTGTTATTAATTGCCGATAAATTACCCGAATTGGTAAAAATACAAGCAGAAGCTATTAAGAATATTAAAATAGATAAAGTAACCGTTTGGGAAAATGGCGGTGGAAAAGACGGAAAATCGTCAACTGCAAATTTCCTTTCGGGCATGTACCAATCCGTTCCACCTCTTCAAGACATGTTTAATATGGCTGGTATGGATTTGCCCGAGTATTTAAAAGGTAAAAACGTAACAGAAAATACCGCTTCTGAGAAGAAAAAAACATCGTCTGATAAAACTGATGATTCAAAAGAAGAACAATAGAATAAAAAAACCGCCAGCTGGTGGTTTTTTTATTTAATTTTATAAGAATCTATTCCTTAACTCCTATGAGATCTCTTGTTTTAATAACCTTACTTTTTACCCTAAGCTGTGCACATAAAAATGAAGACCCTATTTTAGAAGTGCTTTCTTCAACAAACTTAAAAATTAAAACCGTTGTTGACCACATTCAAAATCATGAAGTACAAATTCTGTTGACTGAAATAGAAAAAAATGGTGACTCCGTTTCCTTTAAGGATTACAGTTATCAAGTAAATGATAGCAATTATTTTTATCCGGCAAGTACAGTAAAATTTCCCATTGCAATTCTGGCATTAGAAAAAATGAATACCAACCCATTAATTAATAGAAATACGGTTTTTAATGTGGAAGGTGATAGTGTTAAAACCACGTTTTCTGACAACATAAAAAAAATATTTGCAGTAAGTGATAATGAAGCATATAACAGATTATTTGAATATTTAGGAAAGGACTATATCAATGCAAAACTATCTGAAAGAGGTATCAATGCCAGAATTTCACACAGATTATCAGTTCCAAATTCTGATGTAACCACCACAAAATCACTGGTTTTTTATGATCATGATTCTATTATTTTAAAAACTGATTCTATCATAAATAAACCCATTGAACCATTACAATTACAACATACCATAAAAGGAAAAGGCTATATGGTAAATGATAGTTTGGTTAATAATCCTATGGATTTTTCACTAAAAAACTATTTACCAATTACGTCCTTACACAACATTATGAAACAGCTTATGTTTCCTGAATTATATCCGTATGAAAAGCAATTTCATATATCAACAGACGATCGAGATTTTTTAATTAAAACCATGAACATTCTTCCACAAGAAGCTGGTTACACATCAAATGAGTATTATGAAAGCTATGTGAAATTTTTAGTGTTTGGTGATACTAAAAAGCCACTTCCAAAGCATATAAAAATTTACAATAAGGTAGGAGATGCTTATGGTTACTTAACAGATTGTGCTTATATAGTTAATGAAAAAACCAACAAGGAATACATTATAACGGCAACCATTCATGTAAACAAGAATCAGATATTTAATGATAACACGTATGAATACGATACCGTTGGGTTTCCTTTTTTAGCTAAATTAGGAAGACAACTGATTGATTATTAAAACTTTTTACTTGAGGGATTACCGTAACCGTTTTACTGTCGAAATAAGTATCTTTGTCAAAATTTCTCACTTATGAAACGTGTTATTTCATTATTTTACTTCGCCCTGTTTTTTATATCGTTTAGTTGTTTTTCTCAAGTAGATTCAGATATCTTTAGCAAATTCGAGTCTAAGTTCTATCTGATTGACGGTTATAACATTAATGTTGAAGTTAAAGGAACTGGAAAACCCATTTTCTTTTTGCCTGGCGGTCCTGGGAATTCACACGATTATATGCAAGCCAATTTTGGTCAGTATTACACAACCAATACCGTGGTGTTTTTTGATTTTTTAGGACGTGGAAAAAGTGATAATGCCAAAGACACCAAAGAATATTCGGTTGAAAATGATGTCGCCCTTATAGAAAAACTGCGCATAATTTTAAAATTTGATAAAATATCCTTGGTTGGTCATTCTTACGGAACCGTTCCGGCGCAGGCCTATGCCATACAACATCCTGACCAAGTTGATAAATTGCTCCTTATTAGCGGTTTCCATAGTGGTGCTATGTGGCAAGCCAATTGCGATAGTTACAACCGTTATGCTAAAACCCATTTTCCTGAAAAGTGGCAGCAAGTAGATTCGTTAAGAGCCTTGGGTTATGTGTCTAGTCAAGAGCCATTAAAGTCTTTGTATGGCAGTATTCCAACCAAATATGTGTATTACCACAATACCGCCATTGTTGGAAATGCTCCTAAAGAGCCTTACAGAAACTGGGCCGATGATGTGTATGCAACCATTATTGGAAAAGATGGCGATTTTGATGTAAGCGGCAGCATGATTAACCAAGATTACAGACAACAATTAAAAAACATTAGCGCCAAAACCTTAATTGTTGCTGGCCGATATGATGGTGTTTCTACGCCAGAGTTTAACCTACAATATAAAACCTTTATGCCACAGGCAGACTTTGTAATGTTTGAACAAAGCGGTCATAACCCATATTTAGAAGAACCCGAAAAATTCTATGCGCTTTTTGATGCTTTTTTTGGTATTAACTAATTAATCTTTAACAATCGGGGTTTGCGTTAGCGATTGCAACGATATCCTTTTTATGATGGTTGGCATGGCTAAATGCCAAGCATGGTAAAAAGATTTAGTGGAAAGCGCGACCTGTAAGGGAACGCCCAAATACTATTTTAAATTTGGTAACGTTTTCTTAACTTTGACTAAGCAATCTTGAGTTAATGACATTAAACCTACAAGACATTCCACGTGTAAAAACCCTTGATAAAGACACCTTTTTAAGGGACTATTTTAAGCCACAAAAACCGGTGGTTATAGAGCGCCAGATTGAGCATTGGCCTGCTTACACGAAATGGAATTTAGACTACATGAAAACCGTTGCTGGCCATATAAACATTCCGTTGTATGACGACAGACCGGTTCATTTCAAAGATGGGTTTAATGAGCCTCATGCTACCATGAAAATGAGCGACTACATTGATTTGCTTAAGCGTGAGCCTACCAGATACCGAATTTTTTTATGGAATGCCCTAAAAGAAATTCCGGAACTGCAAAAAGATTTTACTTATCCAGATTTTGGTTTACGCCTTTTAAAAGAAATTCCTATGTTGTTTTTTGGTGGCCAAGATTCGTACACCTTTATGCACTATGATATAGATTTGGCCAATATTTTTCATTTTCATTTTGAAGGCACCAAACAAATTATATTGTTTGACCAAAAACAGAACGATTATTTATATAAAATTCCGCATTCTTTAATTACCCGGGAAGATATTGATTTTGCCAATCCAGATTTTAAAAAATGGCCCTTGCTGGCAAAAGCCAAGGGTTTTAAAACAGAACTTAATCATGGCGAAATTTTGTATATGCCAGAAGGTTATTGGCATTATATGCAATACATAACGCCGGGCTTTTCCATGAGCTTGCGTACCATAGCAAGAAACCCTAAAAATTTGGGGAGAGCTATTTACAATTTGATGGTAATGCGCCATTTTGACAATGCTATGAGACGCCTAAAAGGACAACCATGGATAGACTGGAAAAATGAACAAGCCGTTGTGAGAGCCCATAAAAAACATGGCATTGTGTAAACTCTCATCATTGCAATTCAGATAGCTATTAGGTGAAACAATCTATTTTTTTAATGAACGCTTTATAATGAAGTGAGGTATTTAAGTAATACCCTATAAACTATACTTTAAAGACACAATAAAATTTCTTCCTGCCGCAGCAATACCCGACGAATAGGTTTTATAACGTTGGTCTGTTATATTCTCTAAACTAGCTGTAATGGAGGCATCATTGGTTACTTGATACTGTGTAGTTAGATTTAAGGTTGCCCATGATGGTGCAAACGGATTTCCTTGTGCATTGGATGCATAGATATAATCCTTTTCAATTTCAGAAGGCGCCAATTGATTAAAGGATAATTCGTTGTTATAGTTTGTAAATACATCCACTTTAAAAGCTTTGGTGCTATACACCAAATGAGTATTTCCAAAATTAGGAGCAGCATGGCGTAATGGGGTTTCTGCCCCAGTATCATCTTCTTCCGTTCCGCCAACAACACTGTACTGAGAGGTTAGTTTTAGTTGCTTACTAAATTTAACCTGCAAACCCGCTTCAAACCCATAAACCCATGCTTTAGCGGCGTTTTGAATGGCTTGAACTTGACTCCATTCGCCATCATAAATAATGTTGGTCTCTCCATTTAACTGGAAATCTCTTCGCACCAATGCATTGTCCAGAAATGTGTAATAAGTGCTTAAATCCAGAATGAACGTATCATTAAAATTAAGGGTTAAGCCTAAATCGCCACCATAAGCATATTCTGGTTTTAAGGATTGGTTAGGCACTACCACAGAACCAGGCTCTGAATCGAACACCTTGCCAATATCGTCAATATTAGGTGCTCTAAAGGCAGAAGACCAATTAAACTTCCATTGTAAAATGGGGTTTGGCGACCAACTAATTCCAACCGTTCCGGTTAAAGCTCCTGAGGTATTTTTTGAAGACTCAAAAGGCAAGTTTAAATAGACGTTATTTTCTTTAAAATTTGCATTAGACGTGCTATGGCTAAACCGCAGTCCAGATTGAAAAACAAACTTGGCATTAGGTTTATATTTTATGCTGGAATATATAGAAGCCGATTGCCAATTGGAGCCATTAGGATATCTAGAAACGGTTGGCGTTAAAGTATTGGTGCTTATATTTTCTTCTTGGCCATGAGACATTACTTTATTAAACACATACTCCACCCCATAAAAAAGATGTGTTTTGGGGCTTAGTCTTTTTTCTAAATCTAAACTGAATGAATAAGCATCGACCGCTTCTTCCCTAATATTTCTAATATCCGATTGAAAATTTCTATCCACTCGGCTTTCTTGAAAATTTTGATAAGCCATGGTTACTTTGACTTTATCGTATAAATTTGAAAGACTGCTAAGCTTTGTAATTTGTGCATTGGCCATAAACCATTGTTGTGGTCCGTAATGCCATTCCGAAGATCTTAAATTATCGCCATTATACCGTATTAACCTATCGTAACGAGGCACATTGCTTGTGGTTGTATAATAGAGCCCTAAATTAAAACTTAAGCTGTTGTAAGGCTCAAACCTTACTTTTTGCATCACATTATATTGGTTGTAACCCGTTGGTCTTTGTACTAAAGGCTTATTGTTTTGAATGATGACATCTTCATTATTAATTCTGGTAACAAACTCTGGTCTTAGATAATCATCCGGTCCATGTTTACCCATTCTTAAGTCGCTAAAACTGCTGTAACTGGCATTGGTTAAAAACGCCCACCTTTTAAGCCCAATATTAAAATCCAGATGCCCCGTTTTTTCATCACTGGCCGTGGCATATCTTACAATGGCATTGGTAGTTACCTTTAAAGAATCTGTATAGGACAAGTTAGGTTTTTGAGTATAAAAACTCATCACACCACCTATGGCATCGCTTCCATAAATAATAGAGCCAGAACCTAAGATCACCTCAGCATTTTGAATTGAAAAAGGATCGATGGAAATAACGTTTTGCAAATTTCCGCCTCTAAAAATAGCATTGTTCATTCTTACGCCATCCACAGTAATTAACAACCGGTTGGTTGAAAAACCTCTAATCATAGGGCTTCCGCCACCATATTGGCTCTTTTGAATATAAACCTGACCAGTGCTTCCTAATAAATCTGCACTAGTTTGAGGGTTTATAAACTGAACGCTTTTTGAGTTTACACTTAAAATTTTTTGTGGTATGTCTCTTTTTTGTTGTTCAAAATTTGAGGCAGAAATTACAATTTCATTAAGGTCTTGTGTGTTATCCTCTAAATAAACAACCGATACTTTCTCTATTTGAGATTTTTCAAGTTTTTTAAGGATATGTGTTAAATGCTGAAAATAAAGGATTTCATGGGACAAAAACATATCCAAAGAGGCTTCGCCATTTAAGTCGGTTATCACATTTTTAGATTTGTCAAGGTTGTAAATAAGAACCTCAGAAAGAGGCTCTTCGTTAATGGCACTAAGCACTTTAACTTGTTGTGCCTGAATGTTGGTAATGGTTATAATAAAAATAAAAACAATGTAATTTAGCCTCATCGGGTTAATTAAAAACTTGATTTAATACTTGTAAAGATTTTGGTTTTTTAAAATTTCCTAAATGCAATTCAAAATAAAGGAGCATGACATTTAAAAATGACTGTCTTTGTTTAACATTTAATTTAATACTTGTAAGTGTATCAAATTTCATGCCCAACAAGGTCTTTAAAAGGATTAAATTTTCTCCAGAAATGGCGTAATCGTTGGTGGGTTCATTTTCAAATTTTCCATCTTGAAGGTTAAAAAAATCACATTCTAAATGCATTTTTTCAGGATAAAACCCTAAGTATTTGGTGAGGTTTAGCAAAAAAAGCAAATGAAAATTTGAGTAATCTGAATGAGCATCTAACCAAAGTAAGGTGGTTTCTAAATAACTAAACAGGGTTTCGTTTTTTTCTTCTTCTTTTAAGGCATTAGAAAGCACTTCGGATAAAAACATAACCATGGCACTTTTTAAAATATTGGAGTGTAAACTACTGTATAGGTGGTTAATTTTAGCTTCTTTTATGGTTTGTAACGATTTGTTTGGTTGGTAAACCATAACCAATTGAAGTTGGGAAAGTAATTGAAAGTACGCCGTTTTATTGAGTCCTTTTCTGCTTTTTAAAACCCCATGTAACAAAAAACTTAAAACCCCATAATGTTCTGTATAGCATTTAATGATTAAATCGTTATCGCGATATCTTAATTTTGAAAGTACAATGGCCTTGGTGGTTGTAATCATTATCTAACAATCATGACCTTTAAGACCCGTGTTTCAAAGGTGTCCAGATCTGAAAGCATGATTAGATAAACTCCGGAAGCAACTATGTTGTTAGCAAGGTTTTTTCCATTCCAATACGCCGTGCCGCCATCAATTTCTAAGTTGTAACCTCTGTATCGTAAATTGGTTCTAGATTGGGCCTCTGCAACCAGGTTCCCTTCAATATCTGTAATTTTAATATTGACATTTTCTGAAATGTCTTTAATTTTTACTTTTTCTTCAACGATGTTAAAATTGGGTCGAACAGGGTTAGGATACACAAACGCCTTTAATAAATCTTCTTGAGGACTAGAACCTCCAGACAAAAATGACACCAATCCGTTTTCTGTTGCGATATACACAATCCCCGAAGCATCATCAATAGCGATATCAATAATATTTTCTGATGGCAATGGAGAATTTTCTTTTGTGAAATGAAAAATAGTTTTTTGTCCGTCGGAAGACAAATAAAACAGACCTGAACCAATGGTGCCTACCCATTTATTGTTAGAACCATCCACTTCTATGCTAGAGATATGTTGCTGAAAAAGAAGTTCTTTGGCAATGCCGTCTTCAAGAATGATAATCTCATCTACTTGAAGCTCATCTTCATTAAAAATTCCTGAAGTATTATATAGCACTCTTAACCCTCTAAAAGTTCCAATCCATAACTGATCTCTTTTGTCTAAAGCCAAAGCTGTAGCAAAGGTAAAAGGCATGTTTTGATCTTCTTTAAAAATTCCTTTTACCAAAGGGGTTCCGTTGTTTTCGTTAAATCCTATAACGCCAAAAGAAAATCCTGCAGCCATCCACTTTGTTTGGTTGTTGTCAATTACAATATCGGCAAAACCATTATTATCAAAAGCTTCTGGAATAATTTGATTTAATGCATAGGATTTCCATTGGTTGGTAGAGGGGTTGAAAGATTTTAAGGGTTCGTCAACTAAGCCAGAAGTAGTCCATAAAAGACCCGCGTCATCAAATTCAGAAACTCCAACACGCACGTCTATATAGCTTGCGTTATTGGGTAAAATTAATGATCTTAAGCCACTATTTGTTTGATTGTATAAAAAGGAAGGAACATCTTCATTAACTTCTAATAAGCCACTAAAAAAAGAGCTTATAAATACTTGATTGGTATTGTTTGGATTGACGGATATAGCATTTAAACATTTTGCATCAAAAACATCAAGAAAGGGCGTGTTTATCCAATCTCCGTTTTTTAAATGGCTAAACCCATAACTATCCAATGGATAAGGATTATAAAAGATGGTATAATCTCCAAAGGTAACCCAAAGATTATTAGAGGTTGCTTTAATGGCGAATGGTTTGTTTAATAAGGGGCCTTCTGGATGAATTTCTTCAAAAACAGCAAGCGATGATAGGCTTGCTTTTAAAACCCCAAAATCTTTAGATCCTATATATATAGCGTCTGAATGTATTGTAGCAGAAGTAAATGCGGTATTAAACTCACTATTTTGAGAAACTTGAGCAATATTATTAAAACTTGAATCATAAACATACCCATTACTTTTTGTTGTAATAACGAGGTTTTCTGAAACAGATTTAACATCTAAAACAGGGTTGTTGTATGCAAATAATTCGGTAAAAGCATCATTAACTACCTGATAGAGCCTATTATTAGTTCTAACAGCATACAAATTAGCTTCTACAGCTTCAACAGCAATAAAATCACCCGTAGTAACTGTTTGCCAATTTTGAAAATCAATTAAATTAGGGTTTGAAAGAAGTGCTTTCCTTAAGCCTCCGCCATTTTGACAAGCTGCATAAATATGATCTTGATCAATGGTTGTTTGTTTTACTACAATCTGGCTTCCTAAATCTCCAATAAAATAAGTGTCTCCAAACTCCAAGCGTTCAAGATTATACACCGAAATACCATAGTTGGTTGCTATATAAACCAAATTCCCAAAAACATTAAAATGATTGATTCTCTTGCTTGTTGGTGGAATGGTTACTTTATCAATAATATCCACAATAGTAATTACGCTGTCGTTATTATCAAAAACAATTTCTATTAACCCGTTTTCATAGCCAATAATTAACAATTCATAAACTTTACTGTAATAAATGGTTGATATTTGTTGCCCTGATAGTCCATTAATGGTTGTTATTTCCTTAATTTCTTTA
The DNA here is from genome assembly GCA_002784145.1 of Flavobacteriaceae bacterium CG_4_10_14_3_um_filter_33_47. Lineage (GTDB taxonomy): Bacteria > Bacteroidota > Bacteroidia > Flavobacteriales > Flavobacteriaceae > Yeosuana. The sequence goes on from PFKE01000034.1 coordinate 42,957, forward strand.
GTTTGTACATCATAACTAAATATGGCATTATCGGCAGCAGCGTATATTTTGTTTTGACCCTGTACCACATCTTTAATATTGTAAAATGAGAAATGCCCATTCCATTGAGCAGAAAAATCTTGCGCAAATAAAAAAAAAGAACACAGAAAAAAGATTAAAACAATGACTCTTTTAAGCATAGGTAATTTTTAACTTTTCAAATATATTTATATCTAACGAGAATTACTCAAATATCATATAACTTAAATAAAAAAAAGCTTTCAGCGGATTTCTGAAAGCTTTAAAAAAATTAGAATCTGATTTTTAAACAATCCCTTGATCCAACATGGCATCGGCTACTTTTATAAAACCGGCAATATTAGCTCCTTTTACATAGTTTACGTAGCCATCTGCCTCGGTGCCAAATGTTAAACACGCCTCATGAATGGACGACATCATTTGATGCAATTTGGCATCAACTTCTTCACTTGTCCAATTAAGTTTCATGGCGTTTTGAGACATTTCCAATCCAGAAACGCCAACACCTCCAGCATTAGCTGCTTTTCCAGGTGCAAATGGCAATTTGGCATTGTGAAATGCTTCAATAGCTTCTGGGGTACAGCCCATATTAGAGACTTCAGCAATATATTTTACGCCATTGGCAATAAGCATGGTGGCATCGTCTCCGTTTAATTCGTTTTGAGTGGCACTTGGCATGGCTATATCACAAGGTACTTCCCATGGTTTTTTCCCGGGAATAAATTTAGCTTCTGGAAACTCCAATGCGTAAGGGGATACAATATCATTATTGGTAGCTCGTAGCTCCAATAAATAATCTATTTTAACAGCATCTAGGCCTCTTTCATCATAAATATAACCATCTGGCCCGGAAATGGTAACCACTTTTCCTCCCAATTCAGTTACCTTAATGGCAACACCCCAGGCTACGTTTCCAAATCCTGAAACACAAACTGTTTTATCTTTGAAGGTATCATTATTGATAACCAACATCTCATTTGCAAAATAGGTAGCTCCAAAACCAGTGGCTTCAGGCCGTATTAAACTTCCGCCCCAATTAAGGCCTTTGCCGGTAAAAACACCCGTATTTTCAATTTGAAGTTTTTTATACATTCCGTATAAATAGCCTATTTCTCGTCCGCCAGTTCCAATATCGCCAGCAGGCACATCGGTATTGGGGCCAATCATGCGCCATAATTCCAGCATAAAAGCTTGGCAGAAACGCATAATTTCTGCATCAGACTTTCCTTTTGGATTAAAATCTGAACCTCCTTTGGCTCCGCCTAATGGAAGCGTTGTTAAGGCGTTTTTAAAGGTTTGTTCAAATCCTAAAAACTTCAAAATACTTAGGTTTACACTTGGATGCAGCCTAAGACCTCCTTTATAAGGCCCTAGGGCATTATTAAATTGAATTCTATAGCCCAAGTTTACATGAACCTGACCTTGATCATCAACCCAAGAAACCCTAAACGTTAAAACTCGATCTGGTTCAACCAGTCTTTCAATAATTTTTGCGGCTTCATATTGTGGGTTTTCATTATAAATACTTTCAATAGATTCCAATACCTCATGGACTGCTTGAAGATATTCCTTTTCGCCTGGATGTTTTGTTTCTAGATTAGTAATTACGCTTTTTACATTCATAATAATTAAAAATAAAATAGTGAAAAATATATATTGCAAAAATACTTCTATTTAATTAAATTTTTATTGAAATAATAGGGTATTTTTTATGAAATTTTTAAAATTGGTCAAGTGTATTATCTTTGTGGTTTGTCTCCACTAAACCTTGAAAATTAAATTTATAGCGCTCTTATTACATAAATCCGCCAGGAGGCAAATCTGTCATTGAATTTTCAATAAAATCATGGTTTTTATTTATGGTAAAACCCTCTTTAAAAATGGCTGCCTTATTACTTTTTCCTTCAATAACAATGGTTAATGGCTCTTTAAAACAGATGTGTCTTAAATAATCATCCTCAAAACAGGCGTCTTGTTTGTTTAAATACTCCAAATCAAAAAACCCATCATTTATAAACGGATTGATGGTGAAATAGCCCACTTTAAACGAGGTTAAATTTTGAAAAAAGTGAGTTCCCTGACTTGGGTCAATTCTAAAATCATTGAGTCCGGCTTCAACAATGATTTTAGCCGAGGATATCTGAGACCAAATCACTGGAATTCCCAACCAAGAATCGCTCGAGCCCCATCGTCCGGGTCCTACTAAAATATATTGTTTGTTTTGCTCTTCGAATTTTTTGTTGATTTGCTCAACCGCGAGGGCTATTTGTCTGGTATTTGCAGGATTGAATGTTTCAGGTTTTATGTATACAAAATCCTTAATATGGCCGTAGGTTCCGTTTCCTAAGGCCGATTGTGAATAAATAATGGTGTCTTCAACATTAAAATCTTCAGGCAATTCATTTCTTGTTTCAATACTTTCAACAATGGGTCTTATTTGTAAAAAACTAAAAATTCTTGAAGTTCCTGGTGCAACATCAAGGTTTACGGCAAATTCAATTTCAATAGGGTTACGCATTTCGCGTTGGCCAATTCGCAATAAATCTTGTAAAATTTCTGGCAGAGGAAACGTGTTGTACTTTAAAACATTATCGAAGGTAATGACCCTCAAGCCATCATGTAAAACGCCTGGCCGAATGATGTTATTTTGCAAATCATAGGTTGAAGCTACATACTTTAACGAGGAATGATTTTTAGCTTCTCTAAGCGTAAATTTCTTTTTATTAATAGATTCGTTAATGGAGACTTTATAACTTTTTGGGTCCAAATCTAACCCATAAAAATACTGTTGTGTATCGCGTTGTGAAGAACCTGGCGAAGATAATTGAAGCACTTTTTTGGGATGATAAGGGGAAAATCTTAAGGTTTGGCCACCACCAACAATAATTTCACCCAATCCCAAAGCAATATTGGCCACGCCTTCGCTTGGATTTTCATCACCAACAGGATAAAAATTTATAGAACGTGCTACTCCTGATATATTGGGATAGTAAACATCTCCATAGGTTTTGCCTGTTAATTCCTGTAAAATAACCGCCATTTTATCTTCTTCAATGGTGTGAGATGTCAGCTTTAAATAAGCTTTACTACTCTGAAAAAACGCTGAAGCCATCACCGATTTTATGGCATTAGACACCATGTTTAACATGTCAACATTGTTGGTGTTGGGTATCATGTAGGTTGCAAAAACCCCTGCAAATGGCTGAAAATGAGAATCTTCTAATACGCTTGACGACCGCACAGCTATGGGTCTTTTAATAACACTAAGAAATACTTTGATATCTTCTAACACCCAATTGGGCAAGGGTTTTGAGATAAATGTTTTGAGAATCTCTTCATCATCATTTGATTGGGCAGCAAACCTGATTAGATCATGTTTTTCAATAAATTCATCGAAAACTTCGGTGCTAAGCACCACGGTTCTAGGAATGGAAATGTGAACCGTATCAAATTTATCAAAGAGTTTATGGCGTTTTAAAAAAGAATCAATAAAGGCCAATCCGCGTCCTTTACCTCCAAGTGCTCCATCCCCAATTCTGGCAAAACCTAAATATTCATCATATTTATCTTTATCAAATTTTACAATTACGCCTCTGGATCTATACACTCGATAGACTTTGATGGCTTCAATTAAATAGTCCCTGATTTGTTCAATATCTTGAAAATCGTCAAACTCCACTTTACTGAAAAGATTTGCTAGAGGGAATAACGCTCTTGATTTTAACCATTTAGAGTATTCGCTCCGTTTTGCGTGGTATTCAATAGCATCAAGCGTTACTATTTTTAGAGCTTTTTGAAATTGGCTTAAATCTTTAACAACGGCCAACACTTTCATTTGCACGGGATCCCAAAATTCAAAATCGCCAAAAGAAAAATATTTGGTAATGTAATTTTTTAAATCCGTTCCTAGTGTTTCAGAATGCTTATATAAAAATTTGCCTTTAAGTTCTAAGGTAATTGCTTCATTATGTTTATCTGATGATTGAATTAAAAATGGGAAATAGCGCTGTGAGCTGCGTACATATTTTAAAAATTCAAATCCGGCATTAGGATCTCTTTTGCCCTCTTTAAAATAATTTACATCCGAGATAACCCCTAAGAGATTGCTTTTATACTTTTCAAAATAAGTCAAGCCTTCTTCATAAGTAGTGGCCAATAACATTTTGGGCCTGCCTCTCATGAGCATCATACGTCTATGCTCGTTAAGGCCTTCAGACATGAAAGCATGGGTTTGCTTGAGAAGAATTTTATAAATAATGGGTAAATATCTTGAATAGAATTTTAGAGAATCTTCAACCATAAGAATGGCTTTAACGCCAATTTGATTGATATCTCTATTGGCATTCATTCTGTCTTCGGTCAATTTAATAATGGCCAAAAAAATATCGACATTTCCGTTCCAGTGAAACACAAAATCAATAATACCTTTATTTCCTTTTTGTAGTTTGCTTCTTAATTCAGACGAATAGAAGCTAAGTGCTGCAATAGGAATCTCTGGGAAGGCTTTTTTAATTTCCTTTGAAGTTTCGAAGGCGTTAAAATTACCAATATCTAACCAGGTAATAACCAAATCGATATTGATTTCATGCATTTGCTTAATGGCTCTTTTTGCAGAATTAGCATGAATAAAATTTGGCGGATATCTTAAGTTTAAGTCGGTATATTCATTAAAAATACGTTCATCAATCCTGCCGTCTTCTTCTAACATATAATAATCGTAGTTAGAACAAACAATAAGCACTTTATTGATTCTGTTTTGCATTAATTCATTAAATGCAACTTCTTCAAATTCATAATTTCTTAAATCGGGCAATGGATTTTTAAACATGTTATAAAGCAATTATTTTTAATGACAAGTTAAGATTTTGATTTTATCTGTTTACATTTATTTGTTATTTATTTGTCAGATAGAACACCTTGAACAATCATATTCTTATGTGTAAATGACATTTTAATGGGTGTTTCACATAATTGATAATATCATGAATATTACACAACCAATTATTTTTTGAGGTTACAATATCCCGTTTTTTGAAGCCTCATCATAAGCCATATTGAATATCATTAATTTACCCGGCTTTTTTACAACCCAAAACACATTCGTGCTGATAGTTTACACAATACCTTGAGCCAACATGGCATCTGCAATTTTAACAAAGCCAGCTATATTGGCACCTTTTACGTAATTGATGTATCCGTCTTTTTCTGTACCGTTTTCAACACAAGCTTGATGCACATCATTCATAATCTTATTTAAAGCTTTGTCCACTTTTTTTCTGCTCCAATTTAATCGCATTGAATTTTGAGTCATTTCCAGACCTGAGGTTGCAACGCCACCAGCATTGGAAGCTTTTCCAGGAGCAAACAATATTTTAGCCTTTTGAAACTCCTTAATGGCCTCATTTGTTGAAGGCATATTGGCGCCTTCGACCACACAGATGCATTGGTTTGCTATTAATTTTTTGGCATCAGCAACTTGTAATTCGTTTTGGGTGGCACATGGCATGGCAATATCTGCTACAACTTCCCACGGCGTTTTGCCTTTAATAAATGTTGCTGAAGGAAATGTTTTTACATATTCATGAATTCTGCCACGTTTTACATTTTTAAGGGTCATGATAAAGGCTAATTTAGCAGCATCAATACCTTCTTCATCATAAATATATCCAGATGAATCTGAAAGCGTTACAACCTTTGCTCCCATTTGTGTTGCTTTTTCACAAGCATATTGGGCCACATTTCCAGAACCAGATATTAGAACGATTTTATCTTTAAGAGTGTCATTTCTAGTTTTAAGCATATTAGCCGCAAAATATACGACACCATATCCAGTTGCTTCCGGACGAATTAAAGAACCTCCCCACGCCATGCCTTTACCTGTTAAAACTCCTGTAAATTCATTTCTCAGCTTTTTATACATGCCGTATAAATAACCTATTTCGCGTTCACCAACACCAATATCTCCGGCAGGCACGTCGGTATCAGGACCTATATGACGATATAGTTCACTCATAAAAGCCTGACAGAAACGAATAATTTCATTATCAGATTTTCCTTTGGGGTCAAAATCGCTTCCGCCTTTTCCTCCACCCATAGGCAACGTGGTTAAACTATTTTTAAATACTTGTTCAAACGCTAAAAATTTTAAAATACTCAAATTCACTGTTGGATGAAACCGCAACCCACCTTTAAATGGGCCAATGGCTGAATTCATTTGAATTCGATAGCCTCTATTCACTTGAATTTCTCCTGCATCATCCAGCCAACACACTCTAAAAATAATCACGCGCTCTGGCTCCACCATTCGAAGTAAAAGATTCTTGCCCGAATACTTTTTATGCTCATTAATATACGGAATTAAGGACTCAGCAACTTCCTCAACGGCTTGTAAAAACTCGGGTTCATGCCCGTTTCTAACTTTTACAAGTTCTAAAAATGCTTCAATATTATTTTTCATTCAAATGAATTTAGGTAGTTATTTAAGGATTTCTTAATATTGTTAAACAAAGATAAGATATCTTTAAAAAATGGCTTTAAATTATTGAAATTTTGCAATAAATAATTTTTTATTAAACTAAGCGTTTTTATAAAGATTTGTTACTTGATTCTGTTTTTATATATTTGTGTAGTTAATGCCTCAAAAAAACAAACCTTTTTATGCTTAACTTGAAACATTTAGCTTTTGCTTTTTTCTTGTTTACTGCAAGTCAAACAGCGTATTCTCAATTAGGCTTTTCTCATGAAATAGGCGTAATAGCGGGTCCACTAGAATTTCGATCAGATTTTGGTAGCAGAAATGAATTTGAAACAAACTTTGGTAATTCAGGTTTTGGAATTGGTATTGTTCACTATATTAATTTTGCTTACAGGGCAGACTGTAATTGCTACACGACAGACACATATTTTAATGATCATTTTAAATTAAGAAACGAGATTTCTTATAATAAAACCAATCTTGAACATCTTGGTTTTTGGGTTCAACCCGATAAAGTAAGTACTCAGGCCGAACAGCTTAGGGCACATAAAGGTGTTGCTAATAACTTTGATATAGGAACTCAAATAGAATTTTTTCCTTTAAGCATTCGAGATTTTCAAGGTTTTGCATACAGATTTGCTCCTTTTGTAAGCTTAGGGATTCATTTTACATCTTTTAACCCTAAAGTAAGTACCACTTTTGCAAATCCAAACCCTGATGCTGTTGGTGATATTTTAGATCAAACAAATTTTTACTCTTTCTGGTTTGATAACTTTACGCCAGGCGTGGATACTTTCCCCATAAGAGAGCAATCTGGGACTACTTGGTCTACTGTAACAAGTATAGGTGTTCGATATAAGCTTAGCAAGCTTTCAGATTTAATGTTAGACCTAAGATGGCAATATTACTTTAACGATTGGGTTGATGGATTAAATCATACCTGGAGGGGTTATAATAAAAATAATGATTGGTTAGTCTGGTTAAATTTTGGTTACATTTATTATTTAGATTAACCTCATAATCATAATAAAACCTTATTCTAAAGCTTGTTTTAAATCGGCTATTAAATCATCAATATCTTCTATCCCTACACTTAATCTTATTAAAGAATCTACTACACCTGTATTTTCTCTTTCGGCTTTAGGAATGCTTGCGTGCGTCATACTTGCTGGATGACCACAAAGAGACTCTACGCCTCCTAAGGATTCGGCCAAAGTGAAAAGCTTTAGTTTTTCCACCACGTTAATAGCTTCTCTATAATTATTCCCTTTAGTTGTAAACGACAGCATACCTCCAAAATCTTTCATCTGAGATTTAGCTATATGATGATTTGGATGATCTTCAAACCCTGGCCAAAAAACTTTTTCAACCTTTGGATGCGTTTTTAAGAATTTGGCAACCTCTTTGCCGTTTTCACAATGCCGTTGCATTCTAACATGAAGCGTTTTAATGCCTCTTAAAACCAGAAAACTATCTTGTGGCCCACAAATAGCGCCACTAGCGTTCTGAATAAAATATAATTTATCTGCTAATTCTTTGTCTTTAACCACGAGTGCTCCCATGACCACATCGCTATGACCACCTAAATATTTAGTAGCTGAATGCATCACAATATCGGCACCTAAATCTAGTGGTTGTTGTAAATAAGGTGTGGCAAACGTATTATCAACGGCCAACATCAATTGATGTTTTTTTGAAATATCAGAAACTTTTTTAATATCAATGATATTCATCATGGGATTTGTAGGTGTTTCTACCCAAATAAGTTTTGTGTTGATATTTATATATGTTTCAATATTTGAGGCCTTTTGCATGTCTACAAAATGAAACTTAATGCCAAAATTTTGAAATATTTTAGTAAAAAGCCTAAAGGAACCTCCATATAAGTCATTGGTTGAAATTACCTCGTCACCAGGATTTAATAGCTTCATAACAGCATCAATGGCAGCAAGTCCAGAGGCAAAAGCCAATCCAAAATGGCCGTTTTCAATACTTGCAAAGGCATTCTCTAAGGCATGACGTGTTGGATTATGGGTTCTGGAATACTCATACCCTTTATGTCCTCCAGGAGTGGTTTGAGCATAGGTGCTAGTTTGATAAATTGGCGGCATGATTGCGCCATAAGCCACATCATGTTCTTGACCACCATGAATGGTTTTAGTATTAAATTTCATTCTTATAAGCTTTTATACAAATGTAGTTTATAATTCGGTGTATTCAAATGCAATAATTATCTTTAATGTATGTTAAACTATAACAAATGAATAACCATAAGTTCCTTATAATAATTACCTGTTTTTTGCTTTTTCAAACTTGCAAAGAAGAATCCTTGATGTCTTTTTCTGAAATTAATATTACCACGGAAAACAATACCTTGGTTGACATTAATATTCCGAAAGCATCGGGCAATGAAAGTATTGCTAACGCAATAAATTCAGAAATATCCAATATCATTATACAAGAATTAAATATTGGTGATACCAATGACAGCACTTCCTTAACCATTGAAGAAAGCATCAATTCCTTTAATAGAGAATATCTTGCTTTTATAGATGAATTCCCAGAAAGCAATCAGGCTTGGGAAGCGCTAATAGATGGCGACGTTATTTTTCAATCAGAAAATATCATCACCATTTCATTAACCTCTTACATCAATACAGGTGGCGCTCACGGTATTCTGCAAATTTCTTTATTAAATTTTGATGCGGTTTCTGGACACCGAATCCCAAACCAGAATTTGTTTAATAATCAAGAAGCGTTCACAAATCTTGCAAAAACTTTTTTTGATAACACCGTTGAAGATAAAACCTTGCTTTTTGATCCCGATAATTTTAAACTTCCTGCCAATATGGGTTATAGCGATGATGGTCTTCTTTTACTATATAATGTTTACGAAATTGCTCCTTATGTAACTGGCATTATAGATTTTACCATTCCTTATGAGAAAATAGAGGCTTACTTAGTTTTTGATAGCTCTAGATAATGCCATGACATAGCCCAAATGAATGCCTTCATGAAATAATATAAACTGAAAGGCATCATCTATATTTATTAAGATGTTTCCAGTCGTTGAAACCGTGTATTCATGGAAGTTTTTAAAAAGGTTATCATCAAAATCCTTTTTTGTTTGTTCTATGGTATCAAACAGCAATTTTTTTATTTCATCAACTTCTTTTTGTGATACAAACCCTTCAGGCTTGGTGCCTTTCATGTATTTTGCAATCAAGGTTTCACTTACCATCATTGGCAAACCCGATAATTTATAGGCTAATAATTGTTGCGTCACTACAATATGACCAACGTTCCAAATGATATTATTATTAAATCCTTGAGGTATTTTGTTTAAATCTTCAAGAGCCGTTTTTTCTAAATACTTATTAAAAAAAATCCTTGTGTTGGTTAAAACTTCTAAAGAAAAATGCATGTCATTATTTTTTTCATAAATATACTTTTAAAAGCAATAAATACTTTATTTTGTAATCTATTTTTATTGAAAACAAACATATGAAAAAGGTTTATTATTTAAAAACATGCAGCACTTGTAGTAGAATTTTAAAAGAACTGAATCTTTCTTCAGATTTTATTTTACAAGACATTAAAACTGAAGAAATAACTGTAAAACAACTGGAAGACATGAAACATCTGACTGGCAGTTATGAAGCGCTTTTTAGTAAAAAAGCCAAACTTTACAAAGAGATGGATTTAAAAAATCAGCGCTTAGCGGAGCGAGATTTTAAGCATTATATCTTGCATCATTACACATTTTTAAGTAGACCTGTCATTATTTTTGGAAACCAAATATTTATTGGAAATTCCAAAAAAGTGGTTGAAAACGCTAAACATGTTATTCAGAATAATAGCTAAAGTGATTTTTTAATTGCTTAAATCGTCTTACTTTTACAATAGACTAATTACAATATTTTATTTCGTAACAAATAACATCCATTTCACTAGAATATCTCTTTTAATATCTTTAAAATGAAACAAAAAATTTTTAGTTGTCTTTTGGTATTATCGTTCTTAAACGTCGCCAATGCTCAATCGTTAACGTCTCCAGACGAACATTTAACGATGACATTTGAATTATTACATGATGGCACGCCTTCTTACAGTCTTACTTATAAAAACAGAGCTGTCATTAATCCGAGCAAGCTTGGTTTGGAACTAAAAGATGATGCCAGATCGTTGTTGGATGGTTTCACTTTAATAGATACTAAAACTACCTCTTTTGATGAAACCTGGCAGCCCGTTTGGGGAGAAGTTTCTTCCATAAGAAATCATTATAACGAACTGTCCGTTACCTTAAGTCAAAAAGAAACAGAAAGATTGGTCATCATTCGCTTTCGCTTATTTAATGATGGTCTTGGTTTCAGATATGAATTTCCTGCCCAAAAAAACCTTGTGTATTTTACCATCAAAGAAGAAAAAACGCAATTTGCCATGACCGGAGACCACACTGCTTATTGGATTGCTGGAGATTATGATACTCAAGAATATGATTATACAAGCTCCAAACTTTCTGAAATAAGAGGCCTCATGAATGAAACTATCACCGGAAATGCTTCACAAACCTCGTTTTCCCCAACGGGTGTGCAAACGTCTTTAATGATGAAAACTAACGATGGTCTCTATATTAATTTACACGAAGCTGCCTTAATTAATTATGCTTGTATGCATCTTAATTTAGATGATAAAAATTTAATTTTTGAATCTTGGTTAACTCCAAATGCAAATGGAGATAAAGGCCATCTGCAAGCACCTTGTGAATCGCCATGGCGAACTATTATAGTCAGTGATGATGCACGTGACATTTTAGAATCTAAAATGACTTTAAATTTAAATGAGCCTTGTAAGATTGAAGATACATCATGGATAAAACCCGTAAAATATATTGGTGTTTGGTGGGAAATGATTACTGGAAAAAGTTCTTGGTCTTACACTAATGAATTTCCTTCGGTACAGTTAGGCATCACCGACTTTTCAAAAGCTAAACCAAACGGAACCCATGCCGCCAATACAGAACATGTTAAAACTTATATTGACTTTGCAGCTAAGCATGGTTTTGATGCTGTTTTAGTTGAAGGTTGGAATGAAGGTTGGGAAGATTGGTTTGGGCATGCCAAAGACTATGTGTTTGATTTTGTAACGCCTTACCCAGATTTTGATGTTAACGACATTCAACAATATGCAACATCTAAAGGCATAAAAATGATTATGCATCATGAAACATCAGGTGCCATAAGAAATTATGAACGCCATTTAGGCCAAGCTTTCCAATTTATGAAGGATCATGGTTATGATGCTGTAAAAACAGGCTATGTAGGGAATATTGTTCCCGTTGGCGAATACCATTACAGCCAATGGACCAACAACCATTACCAATATGTGTTGGAAAAAGCCGCTGACTATGAAATCATGATTAACGGACACGAAGCCGTTCGTCCTACAGGAATATGCAGAACTTACCCTAATTTAATTGGAAATGAATCTGCCAGAGGCACAGAATATCAGGCTTTTGGTGGTTCAAAAGCAAATCATGTCACCATTCTTCCTTTTACAAGATTAATTGGTGGCCCAATGGACTACACACCAGGCATCTTTGAAATGGATATCAGTACATTCAGCCCAAACAATAACTCACACGTTAATAGTACCATAGCTAACCAATTAGCATTGTATGTTACCATGTACAGTCCCTTGCAAATGGCGGCAGATTTACCCGAACACTATAATCGTTTCCCTGACGCTTTTCAGTTTATAAAAGATGTGGCAGTAGATTGGGACGAAAGTAAATACCTAGAAGCAGAACCTAGTGAATACATCACGGTTGCCCGAAAAGCCAAAGGAACAAACAACTGGTTTGTTGGCAATGTAAATGGAGAAACCCCAAGAACCTCAAAAATTAGTTTTGATTTTCTAGACAAAGGAAAATCATATGAAGCCATCATTTATGCCGATGCAAAAGAGGCTCATTTTAAAACCAATCCGCAGGCCTATACCATCAAGAAAATAAAAGTAACCAACAAATCCGTATTAAGTCAATTTTCTGCACCAGGTGGCGGTTATGCAATAAGTATCATTGAACAATAATAATGAAAATAATTTAGGCTCCATAGTTCAAGGGATAGAACAAAAGTTTCCTAAACTTTAGATCCAGGTTCGAATCCTGGTGGAGTCACTTATTTTTACAAAAAATTTTATACCCTTTAAACTAAAACAGCAACAATAACATGGTAAGCACAATGCCTGCTAAGGCGTAGTAAACCCCTTTTCTAAAAACAGTGGTCGACGGCATAAACATCCAAAAAGAGGAAAGGACAAAAAACAGTAAAGACAAGCCAAAAAAGATGTTTAAAAAAAATAAGGTGTCAGAAGATTTTGCCTTATGTAATTTGGTCATTTTATCCAACACCACAGGCAACTCTTTAATTTTATAGTGTATCTCTCCAGTTGTTTTATTATAGACGCCATCTTTAAAATACAGGTAGTCACCTTCTTCCCTATCTGCTTTAAAGCCTCTTATATTAAGGGTTTTACCTAATTCTTCATCAGATAGATTTGATTGAATGGTTTTGTCAATTTGTTTTTCTTGTTTTAAAAAATCAGAATCTCTAAAAATCAAGGTTATGCCACTTAATGCATATACAAACATGATACCCACTAAAAAGAACCCTAAATATCTGTGAATAATTCTCATTTTTAAACTTACCCTTCTGTTTTTAATCATGATTTTTTGTTTTTGATAACTATTTAAACACCGGTTGTTTGACTACTTCATTTTTAAAAAGTTTAATGTGTTTTAAAAAAAAAGAATTCCCTTTAAATATTTATTAAATTTAATAGAAGAATATTAGCTTTGTTCCTTATCAAATAGCATTTAATAGGCAATGAAAAACAAGGCTTTATTTTCAATCATAAGAGAAACCTGCAAAAAAAAAGGAATTAACGGAAAATCCGATCAAGCTTTTATAGACAGGTTTATTGGAAATGCTTCGTTACTTTATTATTTATTTTCTCAACTCTATTCAAAAAGAGAGGATTTTAATGCTGTATTTACTGAAATGATTGCATTAATTATTGACACCTATAAAGAGCGAGATCTCGTTTTTTTAAATAGAGATGAAGAAAAACAAAACAAGGGAACTTGGTTTTTAAGCCATGAACTTGTAGGAATGAGTTTGTATGTTGATAGGTTTGCAGGTACTCTAAATGATATGCCTGCTAAAATTGAATATCTTCAAGATCTTGGTGTTAGTTTAGTACACTTAATGCCACTTTTTGAGAGCCCGGAAGAAGCCAGCGATGGTGGGTACGCAGTTTCTAATTATAAGGTTATTGATAAACGGCTTGGAACTATTGACGATTTAAAAATCTTTCAGCAATCGCTACAAGAAAAAGGCATGTATTTAATGATTGATATGGTTCTCAATCATACCTCAAACCAACATGAGTGGGCGCAAAAGGCTCGTCAGGGCAATGCTTATTACCAGGATTTTTATTACACTTATGATGACAGAACCATTCCAGATCAAATGGAAACTAGTATGCAAGAAGTCTTTCCAGAAAGTTCTCCCGGAAGTTTTTCTTATGATGATGAAATGAACAAATGGGTTATGTCTGTATTTCATAATTACCAATGGGATTTAAATTTTACCAATCCGCAGGTGTTAAAAGCGATGTTAAGTAATATCTTTTTTTATGCCAATTTAGGTATTGATATTTTACGAATAGATGCTCCTGCTTTTATTTGGAAACAAATGGGAACTTCTTGTCAAAATTTACCTGAAGCCCATACCATTTTACAATTTATAAAAGTTGCCTTAGAAATTGCAGCTCCAGGCATGGCTATACTCGGAGAAGCTATTGTGGCGCCTAAACAAATCATGGATTACTTTGGCAAAGGCTATTTTACAAACCATGAATGCGATATTGCATATAATGCAACTCAAATGGCGCTTCAATGGGACGCATTGGCAACTACAGACACCAGAAACATGATAGCCAATCAACATGTAATCCTTCAAAAACCATTGGGAACAACTTGGGTAAATTACACGCGTTGCCATGACGATATTGGATTGGGTTTTGAAGATTATTATATAGAACAAGTTGGTTACAACCCATATCTTCACCGAGAATACCTTAAAAACTATTTGGGCGGTCGTTTAGTAACAAGTCCTTCTTCTGGCGATTTATTTGGAGTTAATCCTAAAACCAACGACGCTAGAATTTCAGGAACTTTAGCCTCTTTGTGTGGTTTGGAAAAAGCCATGCAAAAACACGATGAACAGGCTATTCAAACCTCTATAGAAAAAATTCTATTAATGCAAGCTAACAGTATTTTTTTAGGTGGTATTCCTATGATTTTTTATGGTGACGAATTTGGCTATACCAACGATTATTCCTATCTAAAAGATCCAGGAAAAAGCTATGATAACCGATGGATGCACAGACCCATAATTGATTGGAAAAAAAACGCAAAAATTAAGCAAAAAGACACCATAGAGCACAAGGTGTTTAATGGTTTACAGACATTGCTAAGTATTAGAAAGCGTTATGAAATCTTTTCAGATTATAATAACTTAGAATGGTTGGAATCTCACAACCGAGCTATTGTTGGTTTTAAAAGAACCTTGAATGACACCTGTGTGTTTTGTTTATTTAATTACAGTCCAGAACCACAAACATTAACGCATTACGTGTTTAATTCTGTTAGAAATAAGGTTAAAAAATTTACAAACTTGATGGATAACGCTTCCATTAAAATTGGAAATGATCAAGAACATCTTTTATTTAAACCTTATCAATATTTTGTGCTATTTGCAGAATTTAAAAACCATTAGGATTTGTGTGTGACATTTTTAAAAGCTTCTTTTTTTGATGATATAAAAATAAATGTTTGCTCTTTTTTCAAAGCCTAATCTCTTGTATATTTAAGTGGCTTTGAAATAGTTTAATTCTACCCTATAAAATTATTAAAATACTGAATCATATTGTTTTAATTTAAAAAATTTTGTTATAAAATTTTATCTGTAAAATTTCTATTTTTTGTACTTTTTCAAGTGAATAATGTTATCCCATTATATGACTAGAGAAGAGAAAATTCATTATATTTAACTGGTGATTGGATATAAATCTTACACTTTATTTTAAAAAATTTTAAAACAAACCAAACTATTAACCAATTAAATTAGTGTCTTATGGATTACAAAAAATCAATTATTAATCTGGTCGTTAGCTTACTTTTATCTCCTGTTATTGTTTATTTGGTATTAGGTGCTGCCCGAATGGCAGGATCTACCTATGAAATGACTCATGGAGAAACTTTTATAATTTGGCTTCTTATGGCCATTGTAATCAACTTGTCAATAACAAAAAAATAAAAGTTAATAACTAAAAGAAGCCGTCTCAAATTTTAGTAATGAACGGCTTCTTTAAGCTATAAATCAATTTGGAGATTCTATTTAATAATTAATTTTTTTGTTGCAGTACGTCCATCAATAGATACTTTTAATAAATATAATCCAGCGTTAAGAGATTTAACATCTAAAATATCAGAGTTTAATTGAGTTTTGAGCACTGTTCTTCCCATGACATCAAATAATTCAACATTTTTAGCTTCGGTTAAAGTAGAGTTAATAGTTACAATACCATTATTTACAGGATTAGGGTAAATAGATAATTCTGATTTAGAAAAGTCTTTATTTGATAATGTTGCATCTGCAAAAGGGTATGGGCAACTACCAGACTGTGTGGTTGTTGAACCATCTGTACATTGTGCTGCACCATAAGTCCAAACGCCTAATTCTTTATATACCCATGCATCTTCATAGTATTGATAATTAGGACAAACTGTTGTGGTTCCATCTGCTGATGGAGCGCAATCAATGTCTCCAAATGTTTCAATTACTATTGGAGATGTAATAACATTGCCAAATAGTTCAATAGCGTCATCACCATTTTGAGTAGCAACAGTAGATTCTATTACAATATCAAATTGATTTAAATTTACAAAATATGCTGTCATTGCCGCAGTTGATCTGGGAAGGAAAATATGAGTACCTGCTGTAACAGATTGTGATGGGAAAGTGTATTCTAAGCCATCTGTGCCCCCTCCATTATTAGCGACTCCAATACCATAGTCACTTAAATCAGAAATATCATCATTTGCATACAGATGCAATGCTTTGCCATCGCTTGCTCCCGATGGAACGGTAAAATCAATAACACCTTTTAACTCTAATGGTGCAGAAGCTAAATAACAAGAGCCATAGACATCGCTTTTTATATCATCACTTCCAGCTGCTATAAAAACACGATTAGCGTAATTAGCATTATCAGTATTAAATTCACCAGCATTTATTCTATCCGCACAATCACCACCAGCTGCTGAGGCAATTAAATTTTCTTGTACAGCGTTACTTGTGCCATCAGCATCCGTAATGACCCATAAATATTCAAAATCTGATTGAGTTTCGCCTCCACCACTAAATATGGTAACCGTCCATGTATTATCCAATCCATTGGATATAGCTACAGGTCCACCAATTGGGTTCCATCCCCAAAAATTACCTGTCATTCTAACAGCTTGTGTTCCAGCAGGAACCTCTACTGTAAATGTTGCCGGTTCTTGAGCAAATACTCCAAAACAGCTTGCAAAAAATAAAATGTAAAGTTTTTTCATAATAATTGTATTAAGTTTAGTTAATAGGTTTAAAAATCAAAGACTTGGGGATGCGTCTTAGCATAGAGGATATTACCGAAAGTGATTACGTGACAAATTCAAATATAATAAAATGTTTCTATTCATACTAATGCTTTTTTTACATTCAAATTATTGATGGTCAGTTAAATATTGTTTAAACTCCAGAGAATTACATATGGCATTTTCCTTAATTCCACAACCATTATTTGAATTCCTATTTCATCATAGTTAATTTAGATTTAGTATTAAATTTTTACTTTTTTAATTTAAGTTTCATTTTTCTCAATAGACAAATAACCTGGATCTCATCTATAATAGCTCCATAATGGATTCTCCTACTTGAGTTGTTGTTAAACGTCCACCAAGATCTGGTGTGGTTTTATTATCTTCTGTTATTTTTTCTATGCAGGCAAACAAATGAGCAGCAGCTTCTTTTTCGCCCAAATGCTCCAACATCATCACACAAGACCAAATGGTTGCAATAGGGTTGGCAATATTTTTGCCATAGATATCTGGAGCACTTCCATGCACTGGCTCAAACATACTAGGAAATTTTCCTTCTGGGTTTAGATTTGCGCTAGGGGCAATTCCCATACCACCGGTACAAACAGGGCCAAGATCAGAAAGAATATCACCAAATAAGTTTGAGGCCACAATAACATCAAACCAATCGGGGTTTTTTACTACTTGTGCACATAGTATGTCAATGTGGAATTTGGAGGTGTTAACAATAGGGTTTTGTTTTGAAATATTTTCAAAAATATTGTCCCAATAGGTCATGGAATGAATAATCCCATTTGATTTTGTAGCACTCGTTAGTATTTTTTTTCGCTGATGCGCCAGTTCAAAGGCATATTTTACAATGCGTTCTGTTCCTTTTTTACTAAAAACACTATGTTGAATCACCATTTCATTTTCCGTATCCGGATATATGACACCTCCTAAATTAGAGTATTCTCCTTCTGAATTTTCTCTAACTATTAAGTAGTCAATGTTTTTCTTTTCTTTCAAAACACCATGAATCCCTTT
>PFKE01000056.1 GCA_002784145.1 Flavobacteriaceae bacterium CG_4_10_14_3_um_filter_33_47
AATACGTTAACAAGTAATCTTGTTGAAAATCTTGTTTGGTATTGTTGTACTGTGAAACACTGGTTAATTGTTGCCCTGAAAAATTGGCAATTTCATCGCTCTCAGCTACATAAACAGGGGTAAGTGGTGAGTAGCCTCTTCCTTTAGTAATACCATAATTTCCTGAGTAAGCCACCCTAAAGGTAAAATCCTTCAACAATTTCAATTCGGCAAAAATATTGCCTACAAAACGGTAGGAATCATTAATGTTTCTGGTTGAACGCTCGTTTACTACAAGCAATGGGTTCCCAATTTGTGCCCCACCAATTGCAATTGGCAATTGATTATATACACCATCTGCATTAAAAGGGCTTACAATAGGAGTGGCATTTAGGGCAGCTACATAATCACCAAGGTTTGGTAAATCTGATTTTACCGCATTGATGCCGATTCCTACTTTTAAATTGTCGGAAATTTTTATTTCATCATTGATGTTTACAGTTATTTTTTGGAGTTCTTCGTGTTTAATAAGGCCTTCTTCTTTTAGATATCCAATGCCAACGCTTATCCTATTGGATTCATTACCGCTTTGAATGCTTAAATTGGCGTTTTGAACGGTTGCGCCTTCATTGGTAATTTGGTCAATCCAGTCTGTATTGCCTGTAAATAAATTATAAAAAGGATATGGTGCAAGACCATCATTAACCAATCGTTCATCATACAGTGTTTTAAACAATTCTGCATTTGCTAGTTCTGGTTTTCCCGTTATATTTTTAAATCCGGTAGAAGCAGAAAAAGTAATGTTCATTTTCCCTTCTTTACCCTTCTTGGTTGTAACAAGTATAACCCCATTAGCTCCCCTTACCCCAAATATAGCCAACGATGATGGGTCTTTTAACAGTTCAATAGAATCTATGTCATTTGGATTGATATAACTAATGTCTTCACTAAAAATGCCATCAACCACATATAAAGGCTTGGTTTGATTTCTACTTACTGTACCCCTAATTCGAATATCTGGTTCTTGCCCTGGCTGGCCTGAATTAACAATAGATAAACCAGCCACTTTACCTTGTAGGGAAGCCACTGGGTTTGCGTTGGGTTTATTGGCTACTATATCACCCTCAACCCTGACTATTGATCCAGCAAGGTCTCTTTTTTTTGCTGTTCCATACCCAACAACAACAACTTCATCTAAAGATTCTACATCAATTGCTAATACGATGTTTAAAACCGTTTGGTTAGTTATTGCTATGGTCTTTTTTTGAAACCCAACATAACTAAATTCTAAGGTTTCTCCATTAGAGACCTCAATAGAATAATTTCCATCAAAATCAGTGCTAACACCTCTAGTGGTTCCTAAAACTATAACATTTACACCAGGTATGGGCATATTGTCTTCAGAACTAGTAACAACGCCCGTAACTGTATTTTGAGCAAAGCCACTAACGGAAACTAGAAAAAGTAGTAATAAAATAATTTTTGTTTTCATATATATGATTTGTATTAATTGTTAGTCAAGTACAAGATATAATCAATTTTGCTTTTGGAATAAAAAGCGTTTACACTTTAAATACGCCACAAAGTGTTAAAAAAACAGAAAAAGCTATATTTGAAGTATGTTGAAGCTACAAAAAAGTGAGCAAAAAGCCTAATTAAAACGTTATATGACGTATTAATGGCGTAAAAAAAAATAAGAATAACGTAATTTAATACGTCAATTATTCTAAATTTAACAAATAAGACGACATAGAAAAATCATTTTCTAAATTCAACTTCTTTTTTAATCTGTATCTATGTGTTTCTAGACCTCTTACAGATACATTCATTAAAGGTGCAATTTCCTTATTTGTTAAATTCATTTTGATGTATGCGCAGATCTTTAAATCTTTTGGAGTTAAGTTGGCATGTTTAGCTTTTAAGCTTTTAAAAAAATCTTCATGCACTTGATTAAAGTTATGCTCAAAAATCTTCCATTCATCTTTATGCGCAATTGAATTATCAACTTTTTTAAGAATTTTTTTATAAGAATATTGATTCTCAAAACTCTCTCTGTTCATCGATAATTCTTTCTTGATATCTTGAAGCGTTTCATTTTTCTTTACAAGAGCCATGGCCGTATTTGCTAATTGTTTGCTCTTTAATTTTACTTCATTTTTAAGAGCTTCATTTTTTAACTGTACAATTCTTTTTTCGTTTTCTAAAGTTTTCTCTCTTAATAATTCTTGTTGTTCTTTAGCGTATTTAATTTTTAACAAGCGTTGTTCTATGGTTATTTTTCTTTTATTAAAACCATAAATAACTACCATGATAAGTATGGCAATGAAAAGATATAAAATGTAACCTAAGGTATCTTTATACCATGGTGGCAACACCTGTATGTTAACTTTTATGGGCTGTGATGATTTACCTAGATAATTACTGGTTCTAAACAATATTGAGAAAGCGCCATCCTTTAAATTTGTAAGTTCTAATTTATTCTTATCTAACTTATTCCATTTAGAAGCATCTGCTTCAATTATTGAATATTCAAAATAATGATTGTTTGATTTTGGGGAAGAGACTGAAATACTCAAACTACTGTTTAACTTAAATTCTATAACTTTGTTAGGATTAATTTCTATTAATTCTTTATCAATTTCTATGTTATCAATAGTCGGTTTTTCTAAAATTACCTCTGAATTGGATTTTTTATCTATGAGCATAAAACCATCATTAAGATTGAGCGCATAAGTAGAATCGCTAATCTTAGAAATATTCTCAAACCCAACAATCAACCGGTTTTCAAAATAACTATTTGAAAGCGAAATATCTTTTTCTTCATGAGAAATAGCCTTAAAACTTACCACATCATTGGCTCCCTTAAATACTAACTGATCAACGTCCTCTTCTGAAATTATGTATGAATCTCTTCCAAAATTTTTATTTAATAAACTATCCGAAACAATACTATCTAAAATGGGTTCGTATTTTAGCCAGCCATCGTTTGTTTTAAAACAAATCTCATTTTTAATGTTATAAACCCGAACATTAAAATCAGAAAATTTCCCCTTGTTATTGTAATTTTCTATGCTAGTAATGGTATCGCAATTTGCGCTGAATTTTATTTTATATAAACCTTTGTAGGCATGTGCAGCCCATGCTGTATGTTGGTCTTCAAATACCAAAAAACGTATGGGCATTGTGGTTTGCCCCAAATGTTTAACTTCCCAAATATTGTTGGCTTTTTTAAACCTTACTAATCCAGCATACGTGCCTTCTATATATATGTTTTGATGCTCGGGCACCTTTTTTAAAGTCCAACCACCAGTGTAATTTGAAATAGGAATTAACTGCTTGTCTTTAACTAAAAACGTTCCATCGTTATGCCCACAAAGAAGTTCTCCGTTTATAACTTTTAAATTCCATACTTGACTTTGAGAGCCTTTAATAAATTGCAGCTCATTGTTTTCATCTAAATAAAATAGCCCTGTATTGCTTCCTAAATAAATAGTTTCTTTAAACTTTACAACATCATATACGGCACCTAATCTTCCCGAAATATCATTAAAAAAATAATTACGGCTATTTAAATCTACAGATGCTAATCCATTATCCAGTCCCAGCCATAGGGTGTTTTTTTCATCAACATATTGGCCTAAAATGGTGTTATTAACCAGACCATTTTCTTTATTTACATGAAAAATAATATCTCCATTATGTTTTGTTAAATAAATGCCATCCTTGATGGTTCCAAAAATCATATTTCCATTTTTAAGGATGGAAAAATGATTGAGTTGGTGTTGCTTTATGAAATTATTAACTTCAAATTTTGTTGGCAGTAAAGTGTTATTGCTGTAGATAAAACACCCTTTTAAAGATGTGGTAATGAGTAGTTTAGAATTATATTCAACTACAGATATTACTTTTGTATCTATTAAAATATCATCCTTTATTACAGGGGCAAAAGACATGTTTTCTAACAAAAAGATGCCGTTTTTTAAAGTAGAAACATATAATTTATCTTTAACAACACTGCAAGAAATTATAGTAAATTTTTCACTTATTTTTTTTATTTCTCCTGTTGGATAATACAAATAAATATTAGAAAACGACCGAAAAACAACCATATTTTTATATGATAATATTTGCCAAATTTCCTCGTTTGATGAACTATTTTCTTTTATGGTATCGCTTAATGACGTATATATTAATTCACCTTTTAAATTATATTTCCAAAAACCAAACTCTTCATAAGAACCTGTATAAATTTTATCTTTTACAACTAAAACCGAACGAATGGTGGTCTTGTTTGGCAATTCTTTAAAATCCCATTTTAAACCATCATATTCTAAAAGTCCTTTGTTATTAGCTACATAAACTTTACCGTTGTCTGATTTTGAAACATCCCAATTTTGATTGCCTGCATTATATTCAGATAAAACATAATTTTGGAAATATGGGGTATATTGTGCATTGCCTATATAAGTGCTTAAAAATAAAGAAAATAGTATGATACGGCTGTAACTCATATTTGACAATACAATCAATTTAAGGATGCTTATTTGTTAAATAAAAAATGGAATGTTGAAAAATTATCTCATATTGAAAATTGAATTTCACCAGAAACAAATTTTTAAAAATTTATTAATGAAAGTAATCTTCTGAATCCATTTTATTGGATTATTTTATATTAATGGAGACATTCGCTTTAATATTTCTTGATGAATTTCCTATTCCAACATTATAGATTCCAGGTTCCACAACCCACTTTTTTAAGTCTACATGGTAATATGCCAGCTCCTGTACAGGAACTACTATATTAATAGTAACTGTTTCTCCGGCATTAACCAATACTTTTTCGAAACCTTTTAATTCTTGAGAGGCTCTTTCAACGTTTGAATCTTTTTTAGAAGTATATAGTTGAACAACCTCTTTTCCATCTATATTTCCTGTGTTTTCAACATCAACAGATATATAAATTGTTTCATTTTCAAGATAAGCTTCTTTTTTATCTGCATGCACATTTTTAATGTCGAAAGTGGTGTAAGACAATCCGTAACCAAATGGAAATAATGGTTCAATGTTTTTAGTGTCAAACCAACGATATCCGACTAAAAGTCCTTCATCATACGAAACAGTTTCGCCTCCAGGAAAACTATTGGTAGCATGAGCTGGTGAATCATGGATACTTTTAGGCATGGTCCACGGTAATTTACCAGAAGGATTTACTGTACCTAATAACACATCGGCTAAGGCATTTCCTCCTTCAGAACCATTAAACCAACTCCATACCAAGGCAGAAGATTTTTCTTTGATGCTATTGATGTCAAAAGGTGCTCCTGCAATCATCACAACAATGGTATTAGGGTTAACAGCCAAA